>JAUWMY010000420.1 GCA_030612945.1 Desulfobacteraceae bacterium | reverse complement strand
GAACAAATCGTTGGAGAGGGACCGGGCAAAACCGTGCCACACGCTTAAGACCTTTTTCCGAGAAAATATAAGCCTTCTCGTATATTTGCCTTTACCCTTGCCCGGCCCTCAGCTTTCCGTTATTTGTTTTGAATTAACTGGAATTGAACTTATTTGGAGAGGGAGAAATGGGTAAAGATAGGATGAAGAAACAATTCGGTTCCCTACCGCCAAAGTATAATTTTTCCCTCAATCCATATCCTGAAGTGCGATTTTCTAAATGCCCTGATTGCCAGAATAAGACAGGTCAACGCAAACTCCCCTTACTTATCCACGTCGACCCCAAGAATCTTATTGCCCTGAACTACACCAACCGATACTGTCACCGCTGTGACATGCTCATTGGTCACAAAGACGAAATTGAACATCATTTGACGGACCTATTTTTGAAAATCAATCCTAAGATTATAGGTAATAATTATCTTGTGTTTGGCACAGTTGAGAAAAAAGCTTGGCGTGATAATATAGATCACCCAAGACCATTTGATGAAATGCTGCAGCATATTCATGACTTCAAAAGTTATCAAAATATCCGCATGACTATGGCAGGCTGGTTCCCAAAAGGGCAGATCCCACCGGTAGTGGAACCGCCTCCATCAACTGAGTGGCTAAAAAAGTAAGGCTTTGGATGGAGATAATGAAAAACTCTATGTATTGTCAAATCACTTCAGCGGACGGCTAACGCTGTAGTTGAGTTCAATCGTTAGCACTCAAGAAATACGACGGGTAATATACAAATGAATGTCCGAAAAGATATTCAAGCAATAGATGAAATTCCTAATATTGGCCCTGCAACTGCGAGAGATCTTGCACTGTTAAACATTCTTACGCCGTCTGAGTTAATAGGGAAAGATCCGTACAAAATGTATATTGATTTGTGTCAAATAACAGGTTCAAAACACGACCCTTGCGTAATTGATGTTTTCATTTCTGCTGTAAGGTTTATGGAAGGAGAGCCGTCCAAGAAATGGTGGTATTACACACCTGAAAGGAAGAGAAAACTCTTGCAAGAAAGGAGTCCCCGGTAATGTTCTGGGATCGCTTAGAGAAATATTGGACATGTGTGCTATTGGAACTGCTGCTGATTATGAAACAGCAAGAGAACTCCTTTCAAAAAACACATATGATGCCGCTATTCTCGACATAATGGGGGTAGGGGGTTATGCACTATTGGAAATCACGACAGCTAAAGGTATCCCCACCTTAATGCTTACACCTCACGCCTATGTGCCAAAAGACAAGATGTCGGAGATTAGCTCCTTTCTTGAAGATATTTTAAGGCCACAACAAAAAGGAATCAAAAAAATCGGCAGATGGTTTAGAAAGCTCAAGCCTTTCTTTGTAGAATAATTTGGTGCCTACTGGAAAGAGAAATCTGATCCGGAATTCTGAAAGAATTATTATTAGTCCCAGTTTCACACAAAATTTACCCAAATATAGAATCTAAGCACAATGATTAAATCCATAAACATAGCCTGGTGGGTTGAGCGCTGGAGCGAACTGCACCCTGATAAACCTGCTATCCTTTTTGAAGGAGAACAGATTAGCTATTTAGAACTCCACCAGCGGGCAAACCGGGCCAGTTGCTGGCTCCAATCTCTGGGTATAGAGAAGGGAGATCGGGTGGCTGTCATGCTCAACAACTGCCCTGAATTCATTGAACTCTCTTTAGCATGCTCGCGCTTAGGCGCCATTTTTGTGCCTGTTAACTTTCGCCTTGCAGGACCGGAACTTGAGTATACCCTTAAGAATGCAAGTCCCGGGCTTTTCGTGTTTGGAAATGAGTATGCTGAAGATATAAGCAAACTCAACTTGAGCAATTCCCTGCCTTTGATGCAGTTGGCTACTGTGGGCAAACAATCAGACTTTTCCGGAACCTTGAATTATGCTTCTGAGACAATCGCCTTTCAGGGTCGGAAACCCACATTTGCAGGGTCCCCAGGGCCTGCTGATCCGGAAGAACCCCATGTTATCATGTACACATCAGGAACCACCGGTCAGCCCAAAGGCGCAGTATTGTCTCACCGCAAGACCTTTTTTAACTGCCTGAACGCTGATATTTTCTTTAAGCTTCACTTCGACGACATAATGCTCATTGTTCTGCCTCTATTCCATTCCGGAGGGCTCTTCATACAGGCGTCGCCCATTCTATACAAAGGGGCGACCATGATCATCCATCCCAAATTCGATCCATCCAGGACCTATCAGGATATTGAACGATTCAAAGTAACAAAGTTTCTGGGTGTCCCAACTGTTTACAGGGCGCTTCTCAATGTTGATCCTAAAAAAAGTGGGGATTTATCCTCATTGAAAGTCTGTGCTATCGGGGGAGAAAAGACAACATACGAGCTAATGGCCTTGTGTAAGAGGGCAGGTTTTTCTCTTCGTCAGATCATGGGCCAGACCGAGACATCCATTCTTTTGTGGGCATCGGAAGAGGAATCGCTTCGAAAACCGGGCACCGTGGGCCGGCCCGTCTTTCATGCTGAAGTGAACCTTGTTGACAGTGAAGGCCACCAAGTGCAGCCTGGGGAAGTGGGCGAAATTCTTGTCAGGGGATCGATCATGATGAAGGAATACTGGCAGGATCCTGTCAGAACCGAGGAAACCATCAAAAATGGATGGCTACATACCGGAGATTTGGCCCGGATGGATGAAGAAGGATACTTCTATCTGGTTGACAGGGCCAGAGACATGTATATCTCGGGCGGTGAAAATGTCTACCCGGCAGAGATTGAGAGGGTCTTGAGGGACCACCCGGACGTTGATGATGTGGCTGTGGTTGGTGTTCCGGACGAAACCTGGGGTGAGACAGGACACGCGTTCGTTATTCTTAAATCAGAATCACGCCTTTGCACCGAAGATGTGGCTCAATTTTGTAACGGAAAACTGGCACGCTATAAATGGCCAAAAAAAACTACTTTCTGCAAGGATTTCCCCTGCACTTCTTTGGGGAAAGTGCGTAAATCTTTACTTTGTCGGGAGAATGGGGAAACTACTGGATTTTCCTCAAAAGAATGACTGCTGCCAAGAATGATATAGCCGCAAAAAGGGTAACTTCTCAATAAGTTCGGGTGGAGTTTATCCGTAAGGATTTTATAAAAGGCTTACGCCTAAACTCCGAAAGGGAATCCAGCTATTGTCATTCGCTCAAGGCATTAATCCGGTTGTGAATGCCCGAACTTATTTAGAGGTTACCAAAAAGGCGCAAGACATACAAAAAGTACAGTCCTGGCGATCGGAAAGGAGCATCACACTATGATTCTTGAGGAATTAAAGGGCC
>JAUWMY010000291.1 GCA_030612945.1 Desulfobacteraceae bacterium | reverse complement strand
AGGATATCCTCTTCTGGAACTGAGTGCCATTTTCCATCAACCGATTTCATCTGGTGAATGGTTTCCCGTGTAATGGTCTCATTGACAATTTCAACCACCCGAATGCTGGCCCCTTTTGTATCGGCAGGTATTTGAAATATTTCCGACCTGATCTTTTTAAGCGAAACAGAGCGTACAGCTTCATCCGGATAAACATGCTCGCCCAAGGGGGCGATCAATTTTTCATCCTGAGCCACAAGCTTCCCTCCGGCCCAGACCTGATGACAGTGAAAGTCTTCAAGGTCATCCACCACTACCATATCTGCCACTTTCCCGGGCGCCAATCCCCCCAGGTCTCTCAGTCCGAAATATTGCGCAACATTGATGGTTACCATCTGAATGGCCTTTACGGGCTCAAAACCCAATGCCACGGCTTTTTTCAAAAGTAGGTTCATCCCGCCCTTGTGGACCAGCTCTTCAGGGTCGGCCAGATCAGTAACAATCATCACATTCTGCAGGTCAACAGGCTGTTTGCTGATCCCGGATATGGCGTTCAGTTCCCGCCTGACATAGCCTTCCCGGATCATGACCGCCATCCCGAGCCTCAATCTCTCCATGGCCTCATCTGAATCCGTGGCCTCATGACAGGAAGATGTCCCTGCGGCAACATAAGCCGCAAGCTTCATGTTTCTGGCTCCAGCCGCATGTCCTTCCCTTGTCTTTCCCAGGACATCTGAAAGTTGGTACTGGCTAAGAGCACGGTCTTCAAGAGCTATAACCCTGGGCCAGTATGTCTCTCCAACGCCGAGACAGCGTTCCCTGGCAAGGAGTTCACGGAAGTAGTCCGCAGGAAATGGCCTGCTGCTTTCAAGCTCCGGAAATGGAGGTACAAGAGGTGGTGCCAGGACAAACACCCTGAGCGGAAGATTTTCTGTCTCTTGGAGAAAAAATTCGACGCCTTTTACTCCCATGGCATTCGCAATCATGGCAACTTCCGAAACCGCAGTGGTATTCCCGTATGCCAGGGCATATTTTGCGTAATCTCTTACTTGAAAGATGCTGTCTAAGTGGGTATGACCGTCAATAAAACCCGGTAGCAAAAACCGGCCTTCAAGTTCATGAATCGCCGTGTCATCATCAACCAGTTCTAAATGCGGAATCCCCACATAAGCCACGCGATTCCCCTTAACAGCAACCCACAAGTCGGGCAGGATCTCACCCGAATACACATTAACCAACTGTCCGCCCGCAAGAACTACATCGGCCTTGACTTTTCCAAGGGCTGTTTGGATCACCTCAGTCCTTTGTTCCCGACCCATAGTTAACATATTTGAACTCTTATACCTCAATTGAGGTAGTCCTTGGTATCCGGTACCGGGTACTGGTTTAGAGGAATATTTTTCATTTTTTATATCTCTATCAGGGAAGTAATATAAGATAAGACGTGAAACACCTTATAACCAATACCAGATAACCAATACCCAATACCACCTAATTGAGCATCACTCAATTTGGGCATTACTTCTTAAAAAGGGCCTCCAATGCCCTTTTTGCTTCCTGCTTCCTGTTTATCTTCCCCCCACGAGATCCTCTCGGGACAAAGTAGTCGCAGAAATTGGACCTCTCTTTGTCTACAATCCGTTCCGCCAATACTTCCCGGCAATTATTATAAGAATGAGGATCGTAGAACTTGCATTGCTTACAGCACCGAAGGTCCTTACCACAATGTGAGCATGTATCATTCTTGCTGACTTTACCCTCTAAGCTCACTTTTCCCCCACAAAACGCACAATTCATGGTATCATTTCCTCCATTTCAATAAAAAGCGATTTTGACAATTTAGGTGATAAAAGATAATGTTATACATTGATTCGAAAAAGCCAGATTTCACACTTATCGATCATACAGCAGACCTGGGCATCATAGTGCGCGGCAGGAATCTTGAAACCCTTTTCGAGGTGGCCGTCAGATCAATGATGTATATCATGGTCAAAGGGAAACCTGCCGACACAACCAGAACACTTAACCTTTCGGTCGAAGGTTACGACCTGGCTGATCTTATGGTTCGTTGGCTCGGTGAAATACTTTATCTATTCGAAGGGGAGCATGAACTGGTCACTGGCGTTGAAATTACCTCCGTTTCCCAATCCCATCTGGATGCGACCCTTAAAACCGTGTCTTTTGATACGAATTTGCATGAAATACTGTGTGAGATTAAGGCGGTTACATTTCATCAAATAGAAGTCGTTAAAAAGGATGACCACTGGGAGACCAGGGTTATTTTCGATTTATAAGAAAACATCCCGATCACCCCTGAACTTCTTCTGAATTCGTTTTCGTCAATACTAAGAGGTGTGTCCATGGACATCAAACTTGAAAAAATCGATGATTATCGGTGGCTGATTCCAAAAACCGGTTCAATGCGTGTGCCCGGCCTTATTTTTTCAAATGCCGAACTCATCAATGCAGTCCGGGAGGACCAGAGCCTTACCCAGGTAGCCAACGTGGCTACACTTCCCGGTATTGTGGGCCATTCCTTGGCCATGCCCGACATACACTGGGGTTATGGCTTTCCAATCGGTGGCGTTGCAGCCTTTGATCTCGATGAGGGCATCGTTTCACCTGGAGGGGTCGGTTACGATATCAACTGCGGCTGCAGGCTTATGACGACCCTGCTTCGGGCTGAAGAAATCCGGCCTCTGATGAAAGACCTGGTCCTGGCCTTGTTTAAAAATATTCCGAGTGGTGTGGGGTCCACGGGTGCTATCCGTCTATCCAAAAGTGATGAAGCTAAAGTAGCCGTTCAAGGGGCCGCATGGGCCGTGAAAAAAGGGTTTGGTACCACTGAAGACCTTGAGCGGACAGAAGATCACGGAGTAATGGAAGGTGCAGATCCTTCAGTCCTGAGTGATCGAGTAATTAAAAGGGGCAAAGACCAGTTGGGAACCCTCGGCTCAGGAAATCATTTTGTCGAAGTCCAAGTGGTCGATCAGATCTATGATTCGAAAAAAGCCCAGGCCTACGGCCTTTTTGAAGGTCAGATCACTGTTTTTATCCATACCGGTTCCCGGGGCTTTGGCCATCAGGTATGCGATGAGTTTTTGAAAGAGATGAGCAAGCCGACTCAAAAGGCATCCTTTAAGCTGCCTGACAGGCAACTTGCCTGCGCCCATCTGAAATCCGATCAGGGTCGACGTTATCTCGCGGCCATGGCATGTGCAGCCAATTACGCCTGGGCCAACCGGCAGGTTCTAATGCACTGGGCCAAAGAGACTTTTCTGGAATCTCTTTCGATCAGTCCAAGGGAGCTAGGCATGAAGCTCCTTTACGATGTGTGCCATAATATCGCCAAGAAAGAACAGCACACAGTGGATGGAACCAACGTTATGCTCTGTGTTCATCGAAAAGGAGCGACCCGTGCCTTACCGCCAGGGCACCCCCTCCTACCCGAAATCTATCGCCATGTGGGCCAGCCTGTCCTTATCCCCGGTGATATGGGTACCCACTCATATGTGCTTTCAGGGGCAAAGGAGGCCATGATTCAAAGTTTTGGCTCCAGTTGCCACGGTGCAGGCCGGGTGTTGAGTCGTTCCAAGGCAGTAAAAATGGCAAAAGGCCGGGCCATACACCGCGAGTTGGAGGATAAAGGAATTTTTGTGCAATCCAGAGGTAAAAGAACCCTTAAAGAAGAGATGCCAGAGGCCTACAAAGATGTCTCCCAGGTCGTTGAAGTGGTGCATGAAGCCGGCCTGGCCCAAAAGGTTGTCCGTCTTAGGCCTCTTGGTGTTATCAAGGGTTGAAAGTCCTGTTAATAGCTAACCTGCTAAACAGACTTTCTCTTAACTTGTGAACTTTGGATGTTAATTTATCAAAGTATCATATCCCGGTCAACTAAAAACGATTATAATATCAGATTATTTTGGTTTAATATTTTCCAGCGACCACTCTACGATTGCCTCAAAGCTCGTACCCCTGGGAAAAAATGCCATCACACCCATTTGCCTGATCCGGGGAATATCCTCATCATTCAGAAAGCCACCGGCAGTGACCGATATGTGATTGGCTTCTTGTTTTTTAAGCAGCCCAATAATTTTCTCAAAGGCCATAATGTCAACCCCTGGTAATGTTGTAATCCCTATATGGTCTACTGATTCCTGGAGCGCCGAATTGACAATGGATTCAGGCTCTTGGAGCTCTGTGTAGATTACCTCAAAGCCAGCCTCGCCGAGATTCTTGGCCAGGTTCAACTGTGCTTCCTTATGTCCCTCTCCCAACTTTCCCAAGAGTACTCTGCCCTTTCTTACAGTCATAGTCTACTCCAAAAAAAAGAATGAATACCCGCCCAAACAAATAAAAGTACGCCAAATTTTTTAGTATCGTTCAAAAGTGTGTACCTGGACATTTTTTGGGCTCGGACAATCACACACCTGAGACATCTCTTTATACTGAAAAAGTACCCCATAGGTAATCGAGATAATAACAGGTTTAGAGCAGTGTTAATGTTAAAAG
>JAUWMY010000411.1 GCA_030612945.1 Desulfobacteraceae bacterium | reverse complement strand
GCCTCAGGCATATGCTCGAGGGCCGTCAAGAATTTTTCAGCGGTCGGGTACACCTCTTTTCCTGTCTGACGTCTCTTTAGCTGATCCTTTTCAAATCTGGCCCGCTGCTCTTGAGGATCAGTCAACTCGGAGAATCCATTGGCCAATTCCAAGCCGGATATATAGATTTCGAACCTCTCGGCAAATTCGGGATTATCGGGTTTTAGTCGGGCCAGTGCGGCAAGGGAAGCAGGGTAATCATACAGTAACGTAGGTTTAGTCACACCTAAGTTTGGCTCGATCTCCTGTACCATAACTTCATCAAAACACCCTTTCTTGAAAGCCGTTTCCATGTCCAATGAGGCATAGTGATTAAAGGCTTCAACGACGGAAATTCTTTCCCATGGGGGGCTGAGGTCAATTGTCTTACCCCGATAGTCGACATTTTCCCCGATGCCAATACCTTTTGATACCGATACGATGAGTGCCTCGCATTCTTCCATAAGGATTCTATAGTCTATTCCGGTTCGATACCATTCAAGGAGTGTGAATTCAGGCAGGTGAAGGCTGCCCCGCTCTCCATTCCGGAAGCATTTGCTGATCTGAAATATCCTGGAGTATCCGGCCGAAAGCAGGCGTTTCATGCATAATTCCGGCGATGGATGCAGATAACGATCACCGGCACGAATGACATCAATGTGCACCTCGGGAGGAGGGGCTGGAATGAGCTGGGGGGTTTCCACCTCAAGATAATTGCGTTCAAGGAAGAAACGTCTGATTTCTTGAACCAGCCGTGCGCGGAGCCACAGGTGATTCTTCCGGTTAGCCAACCTTTTTTGTTCTTCCGGCAAAAATCTATTCTTTGACCCGGGTGACATATTCTCCGGTTCGCGTGTCAATGGTTATCTTTCCACCCTCTTCAACAAAAGGGGGAACCCGGAGTATATAGCCGGTTTCCGTTGTGACAGGTTTGGTGTCACCAGTAACTGAATCGCCCTTTACCCAGGGATCCGCCCTGGTAACAGTTAGGTCTACAAAGTTCGGTAAGGTGATTCCAATGGGCCTGTCCTTAAAAAAGAGGATATCTGCTTCAAGATTATCGGTAAGGTAATTTTTTGCATCGCCTACCTGTTCATTGGATAGGAATGTCTGCTCGTAATTCTCCACATCCATGAAGCAGAATTCGTTTTCCTGATTGTAAAGATACTGCATCCTTCGCTCTGCTAAATCAGCAGGTTCAAAGGTGTCTCCGGATCGATAGGTAGGGTCTAAAATAACCCCTGTGATCATATTTTTCAGTTTGCAGCGGTAAAGGGATTGTCCCTTCCCGGGTTTAGAGAATTGAAATTCAGTAACGACATACGGTTCGTTATCGATTTGGATTTTCAAGCCTTTTCGTAAATCACTGGCGCTATACATCTTTTTTATCCTTTTATAATCGTAATTTTGTGTCTCGACAATTGTACAACTGATTTAAAATAAAAGTATTTTTTCGAGGCATAAGCTTTTGCCTCGTGCACGGAACAATGAATGGTGGAATAATAGTCCACCGGCGGATTAAAAAGAGGTTAAACATTTATTAGCTACCTGTTTACATGTCAAGAGGAACTTTGCCAATCACCCAATATACCACTTCCCAAAACGCATTAGGGCAACGGGAAAATCTAAAAAAAGAGCAATATTATGCCCAGTACCTTGTGTCCTGAGCCCCAATTGCTTATAAAGAAAATAAGCTCGGGTCAAGGGGCATTGTAGGCGGTAAGAAAGGGCCTGGTAATCACCCCTTTATAGGCCGGGTATATGTGTGAAGAGCCTGGGGAAGGTGTCCGAGAATGGCTATTTTCCCTCCCGCTAATAGCGGGACGTCAGGCTCAAATTATAATCCTTGAAATACTTCAATGTATGGATGCCTGCCCCGCTTTATTTAAGCGGGGTGGTTATAATTATCGCCTTCCTTGATCTTGAAAAAAATATCTCATTCTCAGACAGCCTCCTGAGGCAGTGAGCTATGATTCAATTTGAACAGATTGGTGAAATCAGAAAGTATCGTCTGGCTCGATCCATTTTGGGTAGGGGGCTGTATTTTACTGCATGTTACTGGATAGATGGGCTTGTCGTGGATACGGGTTGTGCGCATACGCTTGATGAGTTGGTTTCGGCCCTTGATGGACTGCCAATCAATGGTATTGTCAATACTCACGGCCATGAAGATCATATTGCAGCAAATGCGGCGCTACAGGCCAAATACGGGGTCAAAGCGCTTGCGCATCCCCTGACCCTGCCCGTCCTATTGGCTCCCAGGGAAAAACAACCTCTTCAACTATACCGGCGAATAATGTGGGGTTACCCTGCACCGTCAATGGGATCAGCTCTGGGAAATAAAGTAGAGACTGAACATCACCGATTTGAGGTCATTTACACCCCTGGGCACAGCCCGGATCATATTTGTCTTTACGAGCCGGAAAAAGGATGGATTTTTACCGGCGATGCATATATAGGTGGCAAGGATCGGGCGCTGCGTCAGGATTATGATATCTGGCAGATCATCAAATCGCTTAAAAAAATTGCCCAGTTGAACCCCAGTCTCCTTTTCCCTGGCAGCGGCAGTGTCCGGAAGCACCCGAGAGAGGAGATCTTGGAGAAAATTGAATACCTGGAGGAAATGGGTAATAGGATTTTGACGCTTCACAGAGAGGGAGTAGGCGATCGGCAGATTAGCGGGAGATTCTTTGGTCGGGAGATGCCAATTGCATATTTTACAATGGGACATTTTAGTGGAAAGAACCTGGTGCGTTCCTATACTGTGAACCGGGTCGGTATAAATTGATAAGAGAGGGAGTTTGTGGCACTAATATTTTGAAGAGGTGACAGGGCTATGGAAGTCCAAGATACCATTATAGCATTTTCGCAAAGTGAAAAAATAAAATCAGGCCTTATCTGGGTCTCACAGGCCCTTCAAATGCTCAATGGTCTTCAGGAACCTGAAAAGCGGGGTGCAGAAAAAACAGCCAAAGCCATAATTGGCATGATTGGCCATGAAATTCAGCTTGGGAAAAACGTGACCGGCGATGTGTCCTGGGATGAGGTGTTAAGGCATATTGATAAAGCATTGGTTATGATAAATTCCGGCGTGGCTGCTGAGGCAGTGGTTCATCTTACCCAGGCCCTAAGTCAGGTCACAAGCATTGGGCATCGCTCAATGACCTTTTTAAAGGGAGAAGGGCTTCTATAAACTCCTAAAACTTGATAGTACAGACCTCGTTAAGTGGTTGAATGGTTGAGTAGTTAAGTAGTTGTTATTATTAGAATCCATATCGTTTGCATGAAAATTGGACACTCGTAGAATTTAGGTATTTAGGAATTCAGGAATTTAGGAATTGAAATATGAATCTTTTCCTTGTCTTAATCCCTCAATCCCTAAATTCGCAATTCC
>JAUWMY010000061.1 GCA_030612945.1 Desulfobacteraceae bacterium | reverse complement strand
GGTAATGGGCATATTAGGCAAAACCGCCTTGCTTGGAATGGTTGCCGGAAATGGCGGCATGGTGATTACACTTGAGTATTTGATTGAAACAATCGCCGGCCTGATGATCACATGCTTGGGATTGTTATTTTTGACCGTCATTATTTGATTGAACACTTAAACCCCTCAAAAAATATTTTCTTTGGGTCGGTGTTAGCAGAATGCACTAAACTATTACGCAACCACAATACATCCCTGTAAATATTATATCTCAACTTTCTGACTTGAGGTCAATGTATAATTTTATATTATTTCAATACGTTATGCAGACATATGTCCAAAATATAGCTTATAGAAGCTCTTTATAATGCTATAAAGTTTGTGATTTTATCTATGTAACATATTGAAATCATTGAAGCACATTTTAACCCAGAAAGTTGAGTTATCAAAATAAACGAGATGTAAAATCTCATTACGTCACTCCCGCGAAAGCTGGAGTCCAGTCGGAAATACACTTAGATTCCCGCTTTCGCAGGAATGACATATATTGATTGGGTATATTAAGTGATTATTTTCGCTCAATCAGAATTAAATATAATATAAAAAACGAAAAGTTTCTTGACTAAATAGAAGATATCTATTAGAACAATTTATAATAAATAAATTAGATTCAGTAACTTCAAGCTTAGCCATGAAGGCTAAACATCTGTGCGTAGAAAAACAGGGTAATACAAAAATAAAAAAGGCCATGAAGGCTTAAAGAGAGTTACGCTCTTTTAAAGTCTTATGGCCTTTTTCAGTTTTGAAGCCACGAAGGTTTCCATAATGGTCGGAAAGACCGGAAACCTTTGTGGCTTTTTTGTTTTAAGGGGAAGAGGATGCTTGAAATGGAACATGAATTACGAGCAATTGGCAGCGGACAGGCAGAATGGATTAAGCAGACTGTGCACGTGGATTACGATAACAGGAGCCAGCGGCCTCTCGGGTTTTCGAACAACGGTCGATACAACAAGGTGATCAAGTTGTTAGGGACGTTCAAGGGAGATCTGTCCCCTAATGATCTTACGTATCTGGTAAAGACTGTAGATGGAAACACTTACCACCTCTACCTCCATCTTTTTGATTCCGATCCACTTCATACTCCGTCTCCTATTCGATGGACCCTCGACTTTCGGGTATTAAAAAGGAGAGAAGCAATAGTTCTGCCTCTCTGGAAATCGTCGACCCATATGCGCCTGGAAGGGGTGGCCGATTTTCACGGGGATCTTTGTCCTGAATTGGTCCTCGGTTGCAAGGCGTGTCAAATGGCTCTTGAACTTCTGCCGGAACTAAATACCTCAAGGGATATCATGGTTATTGCGGAAAACAACAATAGCCCTGCATTAGACGCCATACAGTTCGTACTGGGTTGTACCGTGGGGAACCGGAAGCTCAAGGTGATTGATCACAACCGGCATGTTTATTTGTTTGCGTCAGGGATAGGTGGATACGGGGTGAAACTGTCTTTGGAAACAATCCGTTTTGACGATGAGAATCGCTTCAACGAATTTGAAAGAAAAGTTGTCGAGGGAAGCGCTACGCTTGATGATGCGGTCTGCTATCAGCGACTTTTAGACGATCGGGTGGCGAGACTTATGGATCTGGATAACGAGGAAGTGTTTGCAGTTGAGAAGGTCCGCAAGTGTTTTTTGTGCAGCAATTTTTTAACAGAGTCTCTGATTCACGAAAATTACGGTTTTCCGATGTGTGAGAACTGCCGGTTGGACATGACCGGTAACAATTCAAGTGTGGTGTATCAATAAGCGACCAACAATCGCATCTAAAGGGACCTGGTTTTTAAAAGAATCTGCGTAATCTGTGGATTAAAATGAGATGTGAGGAGGATGAAATGATCGAAGAAGTAACGAGGTGTTGTCCAAACTGTAAGACTGAAATCAGGGTTGCCTTTGAAGGAGGCCCGCTGGGGAAGAGCGCGATTAAAGAGTGCCCTGAGTGCAAATCGCCTATCCTTTTCTGCCCTGACGGGTATATTATTCAGGCAGTGACCCCATTTGTAAGCCAAAAACAGGATTAGTATGCGAAATTTTCTCTTCTTTTTAGTTTTGGCCGGTATCTTTTTCCTTCTCATGCCCGGAACGGCGTTGGCAAAAGAAAATATTGTTAAACAGGATTCTGACAACGATGGAAAGATAGACCGGATCACCTACTTTGATCAAGCAGGAAAAATTTCCAAACAGGAGGTGGACAGTAATGGGGATGGCCGGTTCGACACTGTTTACCATTTTCAGGAAGGCAGGCTTTTTTCTTGCACCAGAGACACTGACGGAGACGGAAATGTAAATGTCTGGCAAACCTACAAGGATGATAGGCCTGTTGAGAAGAAGGTGGATGAAGATGGAGATGGACTGGCGGAAAGGCTTATCTTTTATAATACAGAAGGTCTTCCGGAAAAAAGCTGTCATGACCTTGACCGGGACGGCAAAATGGAAACCTTTCGCACTTATCAAAAGGGAGAGGTCGTAACACAGAAAAAGGACCAGGACCATGACGGGCGATTTGAGATTGTAACCCGTTTCAAAGACAGCAAGCCGTTTGAGCAGCTAAAAGATTCCAATGGGAACGGCGCATATGATGTTATGACCCGTTACAAAGATGGAAGACCATTTTATCAGGAAAAAGATACTAATTTCGATGGTACAAAAGACTTTTTTTGCCATTTTGATATTGAAGGTTTTCCCGAAAAGATCGAAGAGGATACAAGGCACACCGGACGTATTGACAGAATCAGAATTTACAAGAAAGGTGAGCCTGTCAAAGTCGAACATGATGCGGATGGTGACGGATTTATTGAAACCATATCATTTTTCAAAGAGGGGAAGATGTCACTTCAGACCCAGGATGAGAATAAAGACGGAAAACCGGATATTAAAATATTTTTCAACCAGAAAGAAAAAAAGGAGCAAACGGAAAGTGATACCGACCTGAATGGTAAAACAGACACCTGGCAATTTTATCAAAATGGTCGCCTTTTCAAAATGGAAAAAGACGAAGAAGGAAATGGAAAGGTCGACCTGAAAGTTTTTTACAAAAAAGGGGGAAAAGTAAAACTCATCAAGGATAATGACCATGACGGCCGGTTTGAAACGGCCCAGTGGTTTGACCGGCCAAAATGGTCCATGGTTATGGAAGTGGACGGAGATAATGATGGTAACGTTGATGCCTGCTTTTTTTACAAAAAAGGGGTCTTAAGACTTAAAGAACTGGATGAAAACAGCGACGGCCGACTTGATCTGAGAGAACATTATAACAAGAACGGCAGACTGACAAAAAGCGAAGAGGACGACGGAAATACCGGATATCTTAATATAGCCTGGTTCTATAACGATTCCGAAGAGGCGGTAAGAGCGGAAGAGGACAATAACGGCGATGGCAGAGTGGATACCTGGTATTTTTATCAGAAAAATCGTCTAACAGCCATTGAAGAAGACACAAACGGCGACGGGAAGCCGGATATCTGGGAAGAATACGACGATGCCGAAGCATTGATCAAGCGTAAGCGAAATCTGGATTTCGACAGAAAACCGGATATTGAGGAAGGAAATTGAAGGAATAAAAGCTGAAAGCAAGGAAAGAAGAGCTTTTGGGTTTTTCTTACTTTGAGCTTTGAGCCTTCAGCTCAATAGCTAAATTCCTGAATTATTTTTTGGGGGATAATATGATTGATTTTCTTGCAAAAGGGGGTGTTCTTGTAACGCCCATCCTTTTTTGTTCTGTTCTGGGCCTGGCCATCTTTCTGGAACGTTTGATCCGTTTTGCACGGATGCGTAGCCGGGGAGCCGGCCTAGCGGAAAAAATCGCCCATCTCTTGAAAAAGGGTGAAGATCATCAGGCCTATGAACTCGCCGGTTCAAGCGATTCTCCCATGGGACGTGTTTTGACACAGGCGATAGAGGTCAAGGACCATGACAGGGAAACCCTGGAAACGGTTATCGTTCATGCCACGGATGAAGAAGTGAGAGGTCTTTCCAGTTACCTCCAGGTCCTTGCTACCGTCGGGAATATAGCCCCTTTGCTCGGCCTTTTGGGGACGGTGATCGGTATGATCAAGGCGTTTATGGTAATCCAACAGATGGGGGGCAAGGTCAATGCGTCGGTTCTTGCCGGTGGAATCTGGGAGGCCATGTTGACCACTGCCCTGGGGCTGGCTGTTGCGCTGCCTACAATGGTAGCCCACAGCTATCTAATTTCCCGTGTGGACAAATACGAGGCCCGGCTTCAGGATGGAGCTGTTACATTTATCAAGGCCATAGGGAAAAGCTGAAAGCTGAAAGCCAAAGAAGAATTAAAGAGGAAGTTGCTTTCAGCTTTCAGCTTTGAGCTTTCATCTTTTAAAAGGAACATATTATGCTGGTTCACCGTAAGAAAAGGCCCCGTTATCAGATACAGGCGCCTCTCACATCGCTGATTGATATCGTTTTTCTGCTTCTGATTTATTTTTTGTTGACCACCAACTTTATGGTGGACGAAGGTATCAAGATCAAGCTGCCCCAGGCCAAGGCATCTGCACCCCAGACAGAGGAGGTAATTACAGTATATGTAGATCAGCAAGGAAGGGCATTTCTCGAAAATAAGGAGGTCACCCTCGCTGGGCTCTTTGACAGGCTTAAGGAAATGGTCGGGGGCCAGAAAAACAAGCTGGTCGTTATTAGGGCTGACCGGGCGGTGATTCTTAATAAAGCCGTAAAAGTTATGGATGTGGCCAAAGCAGCCGGGGCAGGCCGGCTCTGCTTGGCAACGGAGAAAGAGTTTTGAAAAGAAAACCCAACTGGCTTTTTCGTGTTTTGGTGGGCGTTTCTCTCTGCATCCATCTGGTTATCTTCACGCACATTTCCGGAATTTACACGTCAAAGGCGTTGAGCTACATCGAGCTGACCATGCAGAATATATCCAAACCAATTGCAAGAAGTATACCCAGGCCCCGCCACAGGCCCAAGGCGCCTCAGCCACTGGATGTAAAAAGGCTTAAGGTCACTCAGCGAGTGATGCCCAACTTCAAACCGATAAAAGCAGAGCCTGCTGAAAAAGATCTGTCCGACAGCCTTGTGGAGAGCATCGGCATGCCGGATATCTCTGCCACTCCCGGTTTCCAAATCGCTGACTGGAGTCCAGGAGAACTGGTGGAGACTTCTATCGGCTATCTGGAGATGGTGAGACTTAAGATAGAAAGACACAAAAAATATCCTGATATAGCCAGGATCAGGCAAATAGAGGGATCTGTGACCATAGGGTTTATGATCACACCGGAAGGAGGTGTCAGGGCGGTTGAGGTTGTGAAATCCTCCAGGCACAGCGCCCTGGATAAAGCAGCGCTCAAGGCTGTGCAGGATGCTGCTCCGTTTCCAAAGCCTCCTGAACGTCTTTTTAGGGGAGAGGTTCCCCTGGAGCTTACGATAGTGTTTGAACTTACTTGAAAACAAAAGGGGGTGATAGGGAAGCGAATTAGGAGATGAGCAGCCAGAAAAAGTAGTAAATATCAAAAAGCTTAGGGAAGGCAGCAGGTGCCGGACAGGGTTCGCGAGCTGCCTTCCCGGGTGAAGCCCCCTCGGGGTGAGGAATGCTTCGTGTATCTTAATACTACCGAATCATCCCTGTGTCAACCAGATGTGGACTGATCCTGTGGTTGTCTGCCCCGAGACCAATCTCTAAAAGAGCAAATCTGATTACTTAATCTAATCTAAGGAGGGAGAGCAATAATGAAGGTTATAAAATCTAAACTTGTCATCATGATGAGTATCTTCTTTCTTTTTTCCATCCCAGCATATGGTCTTGCACAAGAGGTGGACACAGAGAAAGAAGGAAAGCGCTATCGACTTGACAAGGTAATTGTCAGGGATCATCCCTTGAGGGAAGAGTCTATGGTCGTAACACCGGATGTCACAGTAATCAATGTGGATAAGTTTCAGAAAGCCGGTTCCGTTGAAACCATCAGGGACGTGTTGAGTGAAGCGCTGGGGTTGAGTGTGCTTCAGTCATCCGTTACACCGAATCAGTCGGAAGGTATTTATATCAGGGGAATGGACCAGTCACGATACCAGATATTCATGGACGGCAGGCCCATGAGGCTCCATGGAAGTCACGGTTACTTCAAGATGGACTGGACCACCGTGCCACTGGATAATGTCGAAACCATTGAGATCATTCGCGGGAGCCATTCACTACTATACCCTTTTTCCATGGGTGGCGCCATCAATATTATTACAAAAAAGGGCAAGAAAACAGATGATCTTAAACCTGACTGCATTGTGAGAACCGGATTCGGTCCTTATGGTGCACAGAGCTATAGTGCAAATGTCACGGGAGGAATGCTTGAAACCATCGGCTACTCTTTAGCCGCTGCTCACAGGGAAGGAGACGGGTACCTGAGAGGCAACGACTACAACACAGATAATTTCAATGGTCGATTTTCTTTCTATCTTCCCACAGGTGGAACCATCACCTACGGTGTCGATCATGTGGATACTGTAACGGGGTATGCGGTGATAAATGACCCCGATGACCCGGCATCCAACTATGATCCCGGTTATCCCATTGTTCGTTCCGGTGAAGTTGATACATTTACCCACGATAATGAAGGTAAAGCCTATGCTGGTGGAAAAAATCAATGGGAAAGAACCGTCAATGACCAACACGTCCTTATCGAACAGCCACTCACTGTAGGAGAGCTTCGGGGTCAAATTTATCAGCAATTGTCAAAGCGAGACAGATACGCCCGTTTGGCAGACGGAAGTGACAAATGGAACTACAAGGAAGAATATACCGGTGGTTTCGCCCTGGATTATTTGGATTTCGATTTGATCAACAACCACTCCTTATCCATTGGCGGCGATTACAGGAATCAGGGAACACCTGACAATAAAGATTTCTACGCAATAACCGCCCTTTTTATCCAGGATGTATGGTCTGTAGCAGATCCCGTTACGCTGACCTTTGGGACCCGCTGGTATGAATTCGCCACTGATTCATACGAATTTGGCGATATATCAAAAAAGACCCGAAGAATAGAGAGAGAATGGTGTCCAAAAGCTCGCCTGGACTATGAATTCGATGATAGTCTTTCCCTCTATGCCTCAGTAAGTCGTGAAATGCGTATGCCTTGAATCTGAGATCTCTGGAGATGGGCCCGGGCCGGGTCCGAGGAAGAGTATATAAAGGCAAATGCGGACTTTAAAACAGAAACATCATGGACATACGAGATAGGCGGAGTAAAAGAGGTGCTTGAGGATACAAAATTCAGGGCGGCCTTTTACTACTCCGACATCAGCAACTATCAGCAGCACAACTATATTAGTGGCGCTCCTTCAACCATAGTATATAACATCGATATGATTGTTTACGGTGTTGAACTGGAACTGTCAAGGAGCTTCAGGCAGGATCTGAGCGGCTACCTGGCATATACGTATCAGGACTGGAATGCGGAGAATCATCCGATGGACACTGAAAATACCCACTATCTTCTGCAAAACCAGCCCAGGAACAAGGTCGTCCTGGGACTTGATTATAAGCTCTGGGAAGGCGGAGTGGTGAATCTTAATGCCAAGTATATGGGCGAGCGTTATAGCAAGCATCACGATACTATGGAAGACGTATTAATTGTTGCCGTGGGGGCTCAGCATACCTTCAAGCTTCCACATGATTGCGACTTCACACTGAAGGGCTATGTGAACAACGTCACAGATCAGGAATATCAATTGCATTACGGTTATGACATGCCGGGAACTACTGCTGGAATGTCAGCTACACTGAACTTTTAGGTCAAAACTGCTCAGGGAATGGTGCGGCTGTTGCCATGTTTTCAGCCTTGCATAACCGATAGGCGGGACAGTCTTGTCCCGCCTGTCAGACTATCGCGGCAATGACCTTGCACATCACTACCTTCAAGGAGGGTGGATATGATAACACGCAACAGACTCACGGAGTCGAAACAGGCGTGGGCATTACTGATGTTGTGTCTCTCCTTTTTCTGTTATGCGAATACCCATGCTCATCAGGAAATGATCACATGAAGTAAACCACTAAACAACCAAACGATGTCAGAAGGGAGAAAACAGATATGAGAAAGATTTTTACCGTTTTATGCTGCTTGATGATGGTCTTAGCTGCCTCCGGTGTGTGGGGCCATATGCTCTGGCTTAATGTGGACAACTATCAACCTGATGCAGGTGAATCCGTACAAGTTGAAATCGGATGGGGCCATAAGTTTCCGAAAGACGGGGTCATAAAAGAGGGGCACCTGAAGCGCATATATGCATTGGACCCTCAGGGACACACGGTACCGCTCAAGCAGATCTCCGTGGGCCAATACGAATTCACTGTCAAGCAAAAGGGCGTTTACCTGGTATTCGCCCAGATCAACCCGGGCGTTTATACCAAAACTACCGATGGATACAAAAGGCAGACGAAAAAGGGCATAGACAATGCTATCAAGTGCGTTAGTTATGACATGAGGGCAAAGGCAGTCATAAGCGTTGGTGGACAAGGGCAGGGCCTTAGCCGGGAGGTGGACGATCTTCTGGAAATTGTTCCCCTGAAGAGTCCCGCTGGGCTGAAAGAAGGTGATCTTTTACCGGTAAAGATCCTCTTCCAAGGAAAACTCCTTTCCCACGATTACCTTTACGCTACCTACTCAGGTTTTTCAGATGAAAATGAAACCTATGCCTTCACAACCATGATGAATAATGAAGGCAAGGCAAACATTAAACTTCTCAAGAAGGGTGTGTGGCTGGTGAAAGTTCCTCATAAGCTTCCTTATCCCGATTTGGAGGAATGTGACGAGTACTTTTACTGTTCCACGCTTACCTTTGAGGTGAAATGAGACGTGGGGCTCCCTCACCGTGTATCTCACGGTTGAACATCACGAAGAAGAGAAACATGAGTCGAATAGGTTTTTCAGGAGGACATGCAATGAAACAAAAAACGCAGCTTTTTTTTCTTATAGCGATCGCGGTCGTTTTTACAGTGGGGCTCTGGTCTTCTCAAGCGGCAGCTTGGGGCCGAGGTCATTTCTATGTCATCGGCACGGGTCCTGCTGGGCCTAAGACAGCCACGCTCCAGGCCCTGAACACGATCAAACGGATGGACGTTATTCTAGCTTCTGACAAGCATGTAAAGCTCTTTCAAGAATACATCGGCAACAAGTCCATCCTGTTTGATCCATGGACGGGATTTTGGGACTACAAAGGCAAGAGCTATCGAGAACTCAGCAAGGAGCAAACAGCCAAGTTCAGGGTGGAACGCTTCAGGATAAGGGACGCACGAGTAGAAAAGATCAAGGAACTTTTGGCCCAGGGAAAAGACGTCGGCTTGCTCGATTCCGGCAATCCCTGCCTCTTTGGTCCCAGCCATTGGTATGTGGAGCACTTCGATCTAGGAGATGTAGTCATTATCCCAGGCATGGGCTGCGATGCAGCAGCCATGGCCGCCTTGGGGAAAAGCACTATTCCCTCCCATGATACCCGCTTTGTCATGCAGACGGCGCCCTTCTTCTTGACGGATCGGGACATGGAAGACCGCCAGATTCTGAAGGATCTGGGAAAATATGCCACCACCATGGTCCTGTATATGGCCCTAAGTGAGCCGAAGAAGTTGTTTACAGCCCTTGGTGAAGTGCTTCCATCGGACACACCGTGTGCTGTGGTATACTGGGCCGGATATCCGGACCGACAGCGCATCCTGCGCGGTACCGTGGCCGATATGGGAGACAAGCTTTCAAAAGAAAAGGAGAAGTTTATGGGCCTGTTACTCATTGGACGTTTTCTGGAAGGCAAGCCCTATGAGGCGGCTATGAAACGAGTACAGTCAAAGGCACAATGACAAGCTGATAGCGCAATAACAAATTTAAATGAATGTAACTGTTAACAAGATAGCAGTGATCTGCCCAGCGTCTCACTGCGGCAGACATGAACGGACCTGCTACCTATCTCGATCCGGTGAACAACCTTGAAAAACAGCCTGAATAATAACCACCTAAAGAGAGAAATCGGGTTCTTTTCGGCAACGATCTTAGTGATTGCCAATATGATAGGAACCGGGATATTCACCACTTCCGGTTTCATCATAGCAGAACTTGGCAATCCTCAAACCATGCTTTTTTGCTGGTTTGTCGGAGGTATATTTGCCCTGTGTGGTGCTCTTTGTTACGGGGAACTGGGGGCGATGTTTCCCAGAG
>JAUWMY010000499.1 GCA_030612945.1 Desulfobacteraceae bacterium | reverse complement strand
ACATCCTTCTTTAGCTTTTCGGATTGTATCAAAAAAAGCTCCTCCTCACGGCCTAGATGGCAATTTTTAAACTTTTTCCCACTGCCACATGGACACGGATCATTTCTACCTATTTTTTCCATTATCGCCTCTGATTAAGTGATAATAATAAATATTTGTGCCTGGGCATAATCGTAATTTTCGGTGTTTTGCCCGCTCTTGCCTGGCTACTCCTCAATTATTCCTTTTCTTAAGGCATCCTTAGATTTGACGGGAAAAGGGTTTGTCTTGCCGGTATCGGGATCCAGCATATGACGATATGATACGTGACGATGGTAATTGTTCCACATCCAATCCCAGCCCTTCACAAAATAAGGACATTCATCATTGAAACATACATACAGGAATTCACACGTCCATGTTGTACATGCGCCAAACTCTACTTGTGTGCCAGCCCATTTTCTCATCTTATTCCCGCAATGCGGGCAGATTGGGGCCTCTTTTATCTCTGACATATATTACCTCCATATAGACTTCTGACATAAGAATATAATGATCCGAAGCCTTTTATCAAGCCATAAAATCACCTGGCAGCAATTCTAATTATAACCCCGCGGCCCTGCAAGATGAAAGCCATAATGAGAATTGCTGATCACCTGGCCACTCTGCATAATTAGGTTATGGTACCTTAAGAAAATCCATAAATTATTATCGGTCTGCCCATAAAAAATCTCCTAATCGTACGAGATCCGGCAAATTGTTTTAGCTGGTGTTTCCATGCGGGAGTTTAGGAATGAAGTGAGTAAAAAGATTGTCAAAAATGAACTTGCATTTTAGTTGGCAGCTATGCTATGAAACTTGTGAATTTAGGCACAAGAACATATTTACCTTAATCTCATTCGGAGGATCAGTTGGTGGAAGAAAGAGATATAATGGAGGTTGATGTACTTTTTGTGGGCGGGGGTGTTGCGTGCCTTAGCGGGGCGCTCCATCTTGCGAATCTCATAAAAAGGCACAATGAAAAGGTAGGGCAGGGAGGTGATGGAAAGAAACTGGATGAAATCATGATTGCCATACTGGAAAAGAGTGCCTTTGTGGGCTCTCACAGTATTTCCGGGGCTGTCATGGATCCCATTGCTCTTAAAGAACTTGTCCCTGATTTTTTAGAAAAGGGCGCACCTGTGGAAGGTGAGATCAAAAAAGAGGAGGTGTGCCTGCTGACCAGAAATGGGCGGATTAAGTCCCCCATAACACCGCCGCCTCTTAATAATCACGGTAACTACGTCGTATCCCTTTCAAAGTTTACAGAATGGCTGGGTAAGCTGGTTGAGGAGAGTGGCGTTGATATATTCCCTGGTTTTGCAGGTACAGAGGTCCTCTACGATGGTAACCGGGTAATCGGTGTCAGGACAGGCGATAAAGGAATTGATGAGGAAGGAAGCAAAAAGAGCAATTTTGAACCAGGAATCGATCTGCATGCCAAAGTCAGTGTCTTTGGAGAGGGAACACGGGGGAGCCTTGCAAAGACTTTGATAGAGAAGTTCAAGTTAGATGAGGGGAAAAACCCGCAGGGTTATGTAGTGGGTGTCAAAGAGGTGTGGGAGATCCCTGAAGGGAGAATTGAACCGGGGCATGTTATCCACACCATGGGCTACCCGCTAAAGAGTAATACATATGGCGGGGGATTTATTTATGGAATGAAAAACAACATGGTCTCCCTTGGGTTGATGACAGGCCTTGATTACGAAGACCCCCTTCTTGATCCTCACCGTGAGTTTCAAAAATTCAAGCTCCACCCTTTTATAGCTGACATTCTAAAAGACGGGAAAATGACCCAGTATGGGGCCAAGACTGCCCCTGTGGGATGGTATTTTTCTATTCCCGCACTCACAGTCGAAGGGGGCCTCATTGTTGGGGATTCGGCAAGCCTGTTCATTAGCCAGAAGATAAAAGGGATTCACGTTGCAATGAAATCGGGTATGCTGGCTGCAGAGGCGATTTTTCAGTCCCTTTTAAAAGATGACTTCTCACATGCAAGTCTTGAGACCTACCAGAAAGCCCTCTATGACAGCTATATCTCGAAGGAGCTTTACAAGGTGCGCAATTTCCATCAGGCCTTCCAGAAAGGTCTATGGATTGCCCTGATCAAGGCTGGGTTCCAGTATATTCTGGGTGGCAGGATATTAAAAGGCCGACTTCCCACCAAACCTGATTTTGTTCACCTGAAAAAGGTTGTGGATGTTTACGGTACGGATTCCCCCACGGATGAGCAAAAGGGGGTAATTAAATTCGATGGCAAGCAAACATTTGACAAGGAAACGGATGTCTATTATTCAGGTACAACACATGAGGAAAAACAGCCTGCCCATCTTAAGATATTGGACCTTGACATCTGCTATACCAAATGTACTGAAGAATATCAGAATCCTTGCGTGAGCTTTTGCCCTGCAAATGTCTACGAAATGGAGATTGATGAGGAGACCGGCAAGCGTATTATGAAGCTCAACTTTTCAAATTGTGTTCATTGCAAGACATGCGATGTGAAAGACCCCTATGAAAATATTACATGGATGCCGCCTGAGGGCGGAGGAGGGCCGAAGTATACGGTTATGTAACCAGCAGGTTAAGTAGGGAGTAAGGAGTAAGCAGTAGGCAGAAAAGGGCAACAAATATTTATG
>JAUWMY010000363.1 GCA_030612945.1 Desulfobacteraceae bacterium | reverse complement strand
GGCACCTCCTTGTAAATTAATCCAACGCTATACCTATCAAAGCCTTTTTCAGTTGTCTATCTTTTTTTGCGGAAAAAAATATTTTTATACCCTCACAAACCCGCCTCAGCTTTGATTATTCCAGGTTGTGCTTCAGCAATGAGAAACTCAAAATATTTCATTGCAGCAGAACACAATATATTGACATTTTGAAATAAACATGATCAATATACAAGATAACCTGAGTATGGGGTGCGGATTTTGCACCAAACCCTTAAAGGAGAATTTAATGCTTGATCTCAAATTTGCAAGAACGAATCTAAACACCATAAAGGAGATGATAAAAAACAGGGAATATGGCCTTGATCTGTCTCAATTCGAGAGGTTGGATGAGGAACGAAGAAACAGGCTGACAGTGCTTGAGGAAATGCGGCACCGGCGCAACCAGGTAAACGAAGAGATCGCTGCCATGAAAAAGAGAGGTGACGATGCCTCTGCGGTCATCAAAGAGATGAAACAGGTTTCTTCAAATATCAAGGATAAAGAAAAGGACCTTTCTGGATTCGTTGATGGATTGAACGAACTGCTCATGGTCATACCTAACATACCCCACGAATCGGTTGCCATTGGAAAAGATGAAAAGGATAATCCGGTAATCCGTAAGTGGGGAAAGATCCGGGAAATGGATTTTGAACCTCTCAGTCACTGGGAAATCGGCGAACGTCTGGGAATTCTGGATTTTGCCAGTGCCGCTAAAATCGCCGGTGCCAGGTTTGCACTATACCGGGGGCTTGGAGCCAAACTGGAAAGGACCCTTATCAACTTCATGCTTGATATACACACAGAAGAGCATGGATACACAGAAGTCCTTCCTCCCTTTATGGTAAATTCCGCCTCCATGACAGGCACGGGACAGCTCCCCAAATTCAAAGAAGACCTTTTTAAAATAGAGGGCTGGGACTATTACCTGATCCCCACGGCTGAGGTCCCTGTTACCAACATTCACCGTGAAGAGATCCTTTCTGAAGAACAATTGCCGATTTACTATGTTGCCTATACTCCATGTTTTCGTTCAGAGGCCGGCTCCTATGGCAAAGATACCCGTGGTCTCATTCGACAGCATCAGTTCAACAAGGTGGAACTGGTTAAGTTCACAAGGCCTGAAGAGTCATATGATGAACTGGAAAAACTGACCTTGAATGCTGAAGAGATATTGAAACGCCTTGAACTTCCCTACCGTGTGATTTCCCTCTGCACTGGCGACCTTGGCTTTTCGGCGGCAAAGACATATGACTTGGAGGTATGGCTTCCGGGTCAAAATCTTTACAGGGAGATCTCATCCTGCAGTAACTTTGTCGACTTTCAGGCCAGAAGGGCAGGGATACGGTTCAAGAGGAAGGGGGGCAGCGGGACCGAACTGGTCCACACTTTAAATGGTTCCGGCCTTGCCGTGGGAAGGACTGTGGTGGCCATCATTGAAAACTATCAGCAGGAAGACGGCAGCGTGACTATCCCCGACGCGCTAAGGGCTTATATGGGCGGGATAGATTCAATACATTTATAAAATTACGGAGCGATTCTATTAACAAAATGATAATTAACCATCATGATCCTTCGGGCTGGCGGGACTATCAGAAGCGTCTTAAAAGCGATGCCCGGAGAAAATACCTTCAAAAAAATCTCCCTGCATTAGTCCTTTATTCGGCGGGCTCTTTTCTGGCCCTGGTTTTTGTGTTTTGTCTCGGTTCCTGGGTTATAGGGCATTTGAGCCAGGCCAGCATAAATCCATCGGATACTAAGAAACAATCCAACATTGCTCTAAAAAAATCGCCAAAAAAGGATCCCGCGATTTTACTGAAGGAGCTGAACCTGGGTTCAGCTCAATTCAGGGATCATTTTGTGGTGGAAAAGGGTGGTGAACACTTCGACATAACATCATCTATTGACCTGGACCTTCAAGATTACATCCTTGGCCTGCTTCGCCGTTCCAAGACTATACAGGCCGCTGTTGTGGTTCAAAGGCCGGACGACGGCCGGATACTTGCCATGGTAAACTATGACAAGGAGGGAAACGGCCAAAACCTCTGCATAAAAGCGGACTTCCCTGCTGCAAGTATTTTCAAGATTGTGTCAGCGGCAGCTGCGCTGGAATCAGCAGGATATACCCCGGATCAAACTGTATTTTTTCAGGGACGCAGACACACTCTTTATAAACAGCAGTTGAAACAAACTAGAAACAAGTACACGAATAAAATAAGCTTTAAAAAGGCATTTGGTTCATCCGTAAATTCTGTTTTCGGGAAATTGGGTATATTTGATCTGGGTCACGATTTGATGTCCGAGTATGCCAACAGATTTTTATTTAATCGAGTAATTCCTTTCGATTTTCCTGTGGCAATGAGCACCATTCAAATACCGGATGATGACTATGGACTGGCTGAAATTGCTTCAGGTTTCAACAGAGAGACCTTGATCTCACCCCTTCACGCAGCTCTTTTAGCATCGGTCGTGGCCAATAATGGCATCCTGATGGCACCGTGGCTTGTTGAAAATATCTCAAGCGAATCCGGTGAGATTCTCTACCACAGAAAGACGGCCCAGCTTACTTCTCCCATAAGCTGGAAAACGGCGGAAGACCTGCAGGTCCTGATGAGGGATACAGTGATTTCCGGGACGTGCAGGAAGTCTTTTAGGCCGCTGAGGCGTAAAAAGGCCTTCAAAGGTGTTGATTTCGGAGCAAAAACAGGTACTATCAATGATAAAAAAGATCAATTCAAGTATGATTGGCTCACGGGCTATGTTCTGCCCCAGAATGGCACTAAGGCTATAAGTATCGCCGTCCTGGCGGTTCACGGAGAAAAATTGGGCTTAAGATCAGGCGAGCTTGGCCGATATATTATTAAATACTACCTTACACCTAAAAAAAGCTGAATTTTGACAATGAACCAGCCTCCCATTTTCTTAAAACCCATTAAAGTGTTCCATCACTCCATAATTATGGTGTATAATGATGGCCAACATAAGCGCTGTGTAAGTTGAAGGATTTTAGAAACATCTATTTTAAGGAGAAAAATTCATGTGCGGCATAGTATGTTATGTGGGCCAGAAACAGGCCAGCCCGATTCTTTTAGAGGGGTTGAAACAACTTGAATACCGCGGGTATGACTCTGCCGGCCTCGCAATACAGCAGGGAAATGGTATCGCATGTTATCGGGCAGTGGGGAAGATTGTAGAACTGGAGAGAAAGCTGAATGGCGTGGACATCAACGGAACCGTTGGTATCGCGCACACCCGATGGGCCACGCATGGAGAACCCAACGAGGCAAATTCACATCCCCATCGGGACCAGGATGGGAACGTATTCGTGATACACAATGGTATTATTGAAAATTTTCTTTTCCTTAAGAAAAGACTGGAAAAGCAGGGGATTACATTCAGGTCAGAAACTGACACAGAAGTTCTGGCGCATTTGATTGGCCTGAATTTCAACGGCAGTCTCAATGAGGCAGTGAGAAAAACCATGTCTCAGGTGGAAGGAACATTTGGTTTGGCAGTCATTCACAGGAATGCACCTGGTGAAATTGTAGTTGCAAGAAGAGGGAGCCCTTTAATTATCGGCGTGGGCGAGGACGGCCATTTTGCTGCCTCTGATGTATCGGCAATGGTGCGACATACAAACAAAGTTGTTCACCTGGAAGAGAATGAGCTGGCAACCTTGACGACCGAGGGTTTTTCCATCTCTACGGCCCAGGCGAAACCCATAGAGAGAAGCACAGAAACTGTGGAATGGCGGGCAGAAGATGC
>JAUWMY010000479.1 GCA_030612945.1 Desulfobacteraceae bacterium | reverse complement strand
ACCTCATTGATGAGAATGGTATTGGCCGATGGAATATCAAGGCCTGATTCTATGATGGTCGTGCACACCAGCACATCTAACTCCTTATTGATAAAGCGCATCATGGTACTTTCCAGTTCTCTTGCCGTCATCTGGCCATGGCCAATGGCAACGCGGGCTTCAGGAACAAGCTTACTTAACCGGTCTGCCATGTAATCAATGGTCTGCACTTTATTGTGGACAAAAAAAGCCTGCCCTTTTCTTTCCAATTCAAAGCGCAAGCTACGGGCAATGAGAGCTTCATCATATGGGGAAAGATATGTCTCGATGGCAAGCCTGTCTTCAGGAGGCGTTTCAATAATGCTCAGGTCTCGAACACCCATCATGGACATCTGGAAAGTCCTCGGGATAGGAGTTGCAGTTAAGGCCAAGACATCCACCATGGCCCGATACTTTTTCAACGCCTCTTTTTGCTTCACACCAAATCGCTGCTCTTCGTCAATGATAAGGAGCCCCAGGGACCTGAATTTGACATCTTTTTGAAATATCCGGTGGGTTCCAATCAAAATGTCAATCGCTCCGATTCCGAGATTTTTCAAGATCTCGGACTGCTGCGCCCTGGTCTTGAACCTACTAAGGAGTCCAACACGGATTGAGTAAGGATCCATCCTTTTCTTGAACGTCCCGTAGTGCTGCTCGGCCAGGACCGTGGTCGGGACAA
The DNA here is from genome assembly GCA_030612945.1 of Desulfobacteraceae bacterium. Classification (GTDB taxonomy): domain Bacteria; phylum Desulfobacterota; class DSM-4660; order Desulfatiglandales; family Desulfatiglandaceae; genus 4484-190-2. The sequence continues at coordinate 2,193 of JAUWMY010000479.1, read as the reverse complement.
GAACGGCAACCTGCTTTGCATCCGATACTGCTTTGAAGGCAGCCCGTATAGCTACCTCGGTTTTTCCAAACCCAACATCCCCGCATATCAGACGATCCATGGGCTGCTCAGCCACCATATCCTCCAGTACATCTTCAATGGCCTTTATCTGATCGTTTGTTTCCTCATGCTCAAAGGTAGCTTCGAATTCACGGTAATGATGGTCCGGCAAAGAAAAGGCGTACCCTTTCCTATATTTTCTCAAGGCATACAGGTCTATGAGCTGTTTTGCGATCCTTTTGACGGATTTCTTTGCCTTTTGTTTGGCAATACTCCAGGAATGGCCCCCCAGACGGTCCAGTTTTGGATGTGCTTGATCCGCTCCAGCATATTTTTGCAATATATTTATGCGATCAGCCGGGATGTAAAGCCTGTCATTGTGGGCATATTCGATCAGCACGTAATCGTTGACCTTATACTCTACTTCCATGTTTGAAAGACCGCCGTAGCGACCTATGCCGTGTTCCTCATGAACAACATAATCCCCGGCCTTGAGCTGGCTAAAACTTGACCAGTTCAATGCATTTTCGCGTGCTTTTCGTTTGCGTATGGACCGACCCTTCTTTGACCCAAAGATTTCATCTTCGCTGACCACATAAAGGCCCATGTCCGGCCAGGTGAAACCCTTTGAAAGTCGACCCAGGCAGATGCTTAGCCCGGCCCCATCCGGTATCTCAGTCCAATTTTGTGCCACATGCTCTACTGGCACGTCATAGTTTCCCAGAATTTCTTTTAAGCGATTTGCCTGTTGTTCTGTTCGGCTCACAAGGACAACCCTGCTGTGGGATTCGAGCCATTTGGATATTTTTTGGGCCAGGGGTGCCATGGAAACCCTGCCTCTACCTGCAAGCCGAATTTCCAGATCGTCATCAAGCTGGAATTGCCCTTTAACGTGGATTGCCTGCCGCCGGGCTACGCTTTCACCTATATCCAGTTCACTGAATTCAACTCGCTGACGATTTTCATAATGTTGAACTATTTCCTGGAAGGGGACCAGAATGTCTTCAATTTCGGGAAAAGGGGCCACTTTCTGGGCTGCTTCTTTGCGAAATTTCTCCACATCTCCCTGAAACCGCTTTTTCATCTTTTCCCATTTACTTTCCCCCCTGTGTGAATCAAAAAGGACAATCAGTCCGTGTTGAGGAAGATAGTTAAATAGCGTATCAAGGCAGGGATAAAAATGATTGAGCCAGGCCTCCTGCCCGGGAAAGCCCATCCCTCCTTCAAAGCGGTTTGGAAGCCTGCCCATGGACCGGGCCCTTTTAATATTTTCCTTGTCCATGATGATTTCATTGGCAGGGAGAAGAATCATTTCTTTTAGATAATTCTGTGACCTTTGACTCAACGGATCAAATTGACGGATGGATTCCAGACGATCTCCCCAAAACTCCAGGCGAATCGGCAACGGATAAAGAGGTGAAAACAGATCGATTACACCACCCCGGACGGAATAATCCCCCCTCTCTTCCACCAGTGATGTTCGCTGATACCCACCTATTTCGAGCCTTTGGATAAGAAGATCCCGCTCTACCTCTTCTTCCACCTCCAAATACTCAATAAACCTGACAAGCGCCTCCTTTGGCAAAATCCTGAAAAATATCGCATCAAGGGAGGTAACGACCACCGGATTGCCCTCAGACATGAGAGCATACAAGGCTTGAAGACGCCGGGTCGATACTTCTCTATGAGGGCTGAGTCCTGTAAGAGGCGTTACGTCGTATGGAGGAAAGTCCAGGAGCCGCATACTTCCAGCCGTATCTTCTATGTCCGGGGTTGACATAAAAAACTGGAGTTCTTTATTTAATCTTTCTGCCTCTTTTCGGTCGGGAAGGATAACTAAGGAGGGCGCTTTGATATCCGCCAGGAATTGGGCAAAATAATAGGACTGCGAGGAGCCGGAAAGGCCTGTCACCCTTACTGCGCTCACGCCTTCTTCTATCCAGTTTTTGAGTCTGGGAAGATTATCAGGTTCTTTCATGAGGATTTCGAAATTCGGAATTCAGATAAAACAGGCTCAATTCCTCCTTCCGGTTTTCACATGACACCCCCTTCCATAAAGGACAGGGTCATGCGATCGGTATCAAGCTCGGCCTTGAGACCGAGCGGAAGGGCGAGGTTTTTTTGTCCGTGTCCAACCATAAGGCCGGTTGCAAG
>JAUWMY010000335.1 GCA_030612945.1 Desulfobacteraceae bacterium | reverse complement strand
CTACAATGGTATTTTCGGCAGGTATCCGGCCATCTCTATTACAGGGAGTCAATGTGCGCTTCAATGTGATCATTGCAAGGGAAAAATCCTGGAGCCAATGATTTCCACAATGACCCCGGACCTCCTGATAGAAAAATGCGTCCGCCTCTCTGAGAGGGGCAATCACGGCGTCTTGATCAGTGGCGGCTGCGATGAAAAAGGGCGTTTGCCGTGGGAAAAGTTTATCCAAGCCATAAAAAAGGTAAAAGAGCTGACCAGTCTATACATCTCGGTACACAGTGGCCTGATCGATTATGAAACATCCCTCCGGCTTAAAGAAGCAGGTGTTGACCAGGCCCTTATAGATGTTATAGGCGATGATGATACATACCGGGATATTTATCACGTTGACTTTGGCGTCTCCGAGATTATGTCTTCCATGGAATCCTTGCAAAAGGCCAACTTGCCTGTTATCCCCCATATTGTATGCGGGCTACACTACGGAAAGATCGAAGGCGAGAAGAAGGCCGTTGCAATGATAGCTCCGTTTGACGTGGAACAGGTGGTCATCGTTTCACTGATGCGAATTCCCGGGACTCCTGTAGAGACCGCAAATACACCAAGTGCAGAAGAGGTCGCGGAAATTATTGCCGAAACACGGTTCAAATTACCCCGGGTGCAAATCAGTTTAGGCTGTGCAAGGGAAAGAGGTAATACCCGCATGGAACTGCTTGCTATTGATGCCGGGGTAAATCGCATGGTCATACCCTCCGAAGAGGCCATCAGACGGGCCGAGGACTATGGATTGGAAATAAGATATCAGAGGACCTGTTGTTCGGTGGCAAAGGATTTTTCGGGAAAAGAATGGCAGTCATAAACTTGACACCCGGCAACCTCTTGCCTATACTGCCGCAGCTTGAAAAATTCGACCTGTGTGGTTAGATTTAATCACCAAAACATATTTAAAAGGAGGTAAGAAATGGACATAAATGCAAATGAATTCAGAGACATTGATCCTGGGGAACGAATACTAATGGGGCCGGGCCCAGGCAGTGTGCCCCCTCGTGTGCTGCAGACTCTGTCTGCCCCATGTGTTGGATACCTCGATCCTTATTTTTTCTCTGTCATGGATGACACACAGCGTCTGCTGAGATATGTTTTCCAGACCGAAAATACCTTGACGCTACCCGTGTCAGGTACTGGTATGTCCGGAATGGAAACCACCATTGTCAACACGGTTGAACCGGGTGACGAGGTTGTGGTATGCGTCAGTGGTTTCTTTGGGGCGCGGATAGGCGAAATCGTCAGCCGCGTTGGGGGAAAAGTTGTCCGGGTTGATGGCGAGTGGGGAAGGGCCATTGATCCGGATGTGGTTCGCAAGGCGGTAAAGGGCAGAAATCCAAAAGTGCTTGCCGCTGTCCATGCGGAAACATCTACAGGGGCGTGCCAGCCCATCCAGGACCTTAAAGGCATTGCCCGTGAGTGCGGGGCCCTCTTTCTGGTGGATATGGTTACTTCACTCGGAGGGATGGAAGTCTCGCTTGACAAGATGGGGATCGACGTGGCCTATAGCGGTAGCCAAAAATGCCTTTCCTGTCCACCAGGCCTTTCTCCCGTATCCTTTAGCCCTGCCGCTGTTCAGGCGCTTGAAAACCGGAAGAGCCCGGTTGTCAGCTTCTATCTGGACATGGGTATGGTGAGTCGATACTGGGGAGAGGAGAGGAAGTACCATCACACGGTCCCCATTAATATGATCTATGCGCTCCGTGAGGCGTTACGGATAGTTGCAGAAGAGGGCCTTGAGGCCCGATTTGCCAGACACTTGCTGAACCATCGCGCACTGGTTGCGGGAGTAGAGGCCATGGGGCTTTCCATGCTTGTGCCAGAAGGTGAGCGGTTGCCAATGTTGAATGCCATTCGCATTCCAGAGGGAGCAGATGATGTGAAGGTGCGCAAGACATTACTGAATGATTTTAGTGTTGAGATTGGAGGAGGGCTGGGCGACCTGGCTGGCAAAGTATGGCGTGTGGGTCTGATGGGCCATGTTTCCTGCATGAGGAACGTAGTTCTCTTTTTATCAGCACTTGAATCTATACTCAGGTCACAAGGGGTGAAAACAAAAGGTGGTGCAATAGAGGCAGCATCGGCTGTTTATGCAGGGGTATAACTCTAATTGAATGAGAAAGGAAAATTGAATGCGCAGGATCCGAATAACCGCAGATGATGTATCGGCAACGGCCATACTAAACGACAGCTCAACCGCAGATGCTATCTGGGATGCGTTGCCCCTTGAGGCCCAGGCCAATACCTGGGGTGAGGAGATCTATTTTGGGATTCCGGTGCATTTGGATGAATCCGATGGGGCGAGTGACGTTGTGGATATGGGAGATCTGGGTTACTGGCCAGCCGGCCATGCCTTCTGCATCTTTTTTGGGCGAATACCGGCCAGCAAGGACGATGAGATCCGGGCTGCAAGCGCGGTCAACGTGTTTGGCAGGGTCGAGGGAGATGCAACGGTTTTTGCCGGTGTACCCGGCGGTGCCAGCATAAGGATTGAGAAGGGTGAAGACTGATATTGGTAATGGGTCGAGATAATGAAGCTTTGTTTTCTGCATGGCCTGGATAGCAGTCCCCAGGGGACCAAGGCCAGTTTACTGAGAGCTTATGATCCCCGTTGCTTGATTCCCAATCTTCCCCCGGATATCAATGAACGCCTTAAAGTAAGGATTTCGCATTATGCAAATTTTCCACGGAACTATAATCACTTGTGATAAAGATAATAATATATTCAACTATTTAATTGAAGATAACGGCAGAATTGTATATGTCGGGAACAATTTGCCCGAAATTTATTCAAATTCAAAACAAGTTGAATTAGGAAGCAAAGCCCTTATACCATCATTTGGAGACGGTCATATTCACTTTTCTAATTGGGCATTAATCGCTGCCTCATTTTTTGATATTCGATCAGCACGAAATTTTTCAGAAACAGGAAAAATGATAAAGGAATTCATTGCAAAGAATAAAAAAAGCAAAATAGTTCTTTGTTTCGGTGCATCAATACATAGTGTTGAAGAAAAAAGGTTGATTACAGGGCAAGGGCTTGATGAATTCTGTTTAGATAAACCATTAATAGTTATTTGTTATGACGGACATTCATGTATTGTAAACAGTTATTTATTAAATAAGTTTCCTGAAAAAATCCACAAAATGCGCGGTTTCAATAAAGATACCGGACAACTTTTTAACGAGGCTTATTATGCAGGAATGGATTTTACCGCGTCTTTAGTCCCGGCTTTAACTCTCGTTAAAAGCATTATCAAAGGTTATGATTTGCTCGCAGAAAAAGGTATAGGGATGATTCATCCGGTTGAAGGTATCGGATTTCCTAAGGATATGGATGTTACTCTGGTAAGTTTAATTGCAAGAGCACAAACTAAAAGAAACAGGTTCCAAACCAGACTGTTTTTCCAGACTATGGATGTAAAAAAGGTGATCAAGCGTAAATTGCCAAGAATTGGAGGGTGTTTTGCAACGGCTCTTGATGGATGCTTTGGAGCATGTGATGCGGCTTTAAATTACCCTTATTCAAACAACCCGGATAATAAAGGCATTTTAGTCTATAAAGATGAAGACGTAATCAAATTTGCCAGAGAAGCGAATAGAGCTGGTTTACAAATTGAAATGCATGCTATTGGAGACGCTGCAGTTCACCAGGCCGTTATGGCTATCGAAGAAGCTTTAAACGATTTCCCAAGAGATGACCCCCGTCATACAATTATCCATGCATGTCTAATATCCCCCGAAGATTTAAGAAAATGTGCCAGACTGGGAATTGGAATTACCCTTCAGCCGGGGTTTTTGATCAGTCCTTTAGAGCCTGCAGGATATTTAGAAAAAATTTTAGGGTCACGGTTAAAAACAGGCTCACCGCTTCGAGACATTATCGATTCAGGGATACACCTTAGCAGCGGTTCTGATGCTCCTGTTACTCACCCTGATCCAATAGAGGCTATATATGGTGCATGCAATCATCCGTATGATCCAAAACAA
>JAUWMY010000050.1 GCA_030612945.1 Desulfobacteraceae bacterium | reverse complement strand
TACCCTTCCATGTGCCTGCCATAGCCCATCCCCGATCTGGGACCATACCCTGTCAGGTGCCGACCATACCCCATGTCGGCTCGGGGACCATAACCTTCCATGTGCCTGCCATAGCCCATGCCGGCTCTGGGACCGTAGCCTTTCATGTTACGGCCATAACCCTTACCGTATCCTCCGCCAAACCGTGCATCAGGACTGATCTTGCGCGCCTCAAGCCGGAAGTCAAGCCGCTTTTCGGCCATCTTACCCCTGAGGTCGATGATCTCTTTCTGAAGAGCCTTTGCTTTTTCAGCATCAGGATCAGGTGCGTTTAAAAGGGTATTCATCTCATCTGACTTGGCCCGTATCTCAGTTCTGAGAGATGCGGTCTCGTTAGAAAACTTCTCGTTGAGCTGCCCCAGCGCGTTCTGCTGCTCCTGGGTAAGGTTGCTATACCCTCTGTCATAGCGCCAACAAGACCCTGGACCGCCACTTCTGTTGTCCGATATACCTTGCCCTCTTCCCATTCCTGGACCCCAGGCAAAGACGGGGTAGGCTATAGCCCCAACCAACATGACACTTCCCAAAATAACTGTTAATCTTTTCATTTTTTAACCCTCCTCAAAATTAAATTGTTGTTTGTTACCTTTCCTATTGAGCAAGGCCCGTGCCAAATGGCGGATAAGTTCTGTAACATATGTAAATAACAGGTATATTTTGATAGCTGGGAGTTCCAGATGCTTATTTTGTTGCCTTGATTCCAAAAAAAGTGGATACTTAATACGCAGGCATGGTATCCAGTTGGGTAAAAAGTATCCGGCAATAAAACCACAACGCGGTTTATGGTACCTTATAAGTAGATTTTGTGGTTTTTGTGGCAAAAAAGTATTTTAACCAATCGTCTTCACTAATCAGTGAGAGATTGAGGAATTGAGGAATTCAGGTATTTAGGGATTGTAAGGGAGAATTCATTTAATTCCTGTATTCACTTGATAGCAGATAACCTATGGATAAAATCCTTACGGCCTGCCCTCCCCGTCCCGCGCCCGGGACGGGATCGGGAGGTGCGAATTGCACGGCACAGGGCATTTACGTTACAAAGCCTTGTAGGTCCAGACCTTAAAATTACCCTCGTAAAGTCAGGTCTGGGCCAGGGGTAAACTCTTGGTTAGGAATTTAGGCGTGAGCCTTTTATACTGCCCCAGCATATTGAGCGGTTACTAATTCCTTAATCCCTCAATTCGGAATTCCTGAATTGTTTCCGGTTTATCCCGGTTAGGATATTTATGAAAAATAAAGTAACCAAAAGACACTGGATTGGCATTCCTCCATGGATCATCATTGGAGCGGTTTTGATTCTGGTGCCCATCTTTGTCTTCATGACCCTTGAGAACATCCACCGCCAAAATGAAAATACCACAACACTAATGGTGGAAAAAGGAGCGGCCCTGATCAGGTCATTTGAGGCAGGTGCCAGAACGGGGATGATGGGGATGATGGGGATGCGCGGAGGTAGTTTTCGGCTCCAGAAATTGTTGATGGAAACCGCACAACAACCCGATATTATGTATCTCATTGTCACCGATTCTGAAGGTACTATCCTGGCCCACGATGATCCAGCGAAAATAGGTAAAAACTACGGGAAGGGTCTTGATCTTGAACGAGTTTCCAGCTCTAAAGAAGTCGAGTGGCGGCAGGTATCAAATCCGGATGGAGCCGATACGTTTGAAGTTTTCCGCCGGTTTTCCCCCACGGGCAGGCCCTTTCGCAGGCATCACGGAAAAATGATGCCAAATGTGTCGCGTCAACCACCTAAGGATCTGCATGTGGACGCCGATGATGAGGCCCAATTGATTTTCGTGGGGCTGGACATGGAGCCGGTCGAGATCGCAAGGAAAGAGGATGCGCGTCACACTGTAGTGATGGCCCTTATACTCCTTTTAATCGGTTTTGCCGGCATTGTGTCACTTTTTCTGGCCCAGGCATACCGCTCAACCAGGACGTCCCTTTCAAGAGTAAAGGCCTTTTCAGACAACCTGGTTGAAAATATGCCCATCGGCCTATTAGCGACCGGCAGGGACGGCAGAATCGCTTCTTTCAACCAGACGGCCGAGTCTGTTCTTCAACTATCATCTCAGCAAGTCCTCTGGAAAAGGCCCCGAGAAGTGTTACCCCGGCCAATGTGGGACCTTATTGCTCGGCTGAAAACCGAAAGACGTATCATTGTGAAGGAAATAGACTGCCCTGTGATGGCTAAAAAAACCATCTCTATAGAGGCGATCGCCTCTTTTCTGGAAGACGAGGGAGGTGAGTTCCTGGGGCACGTGATCCTTTTCAGGGATTTGAGCGAAATTCGACATCTTAAGAGAGAGGTAGAGAGAAGCCAGCGCCTTGCATCTATCGGAAAGCTGGCAGCCGGAATTGCACATGAAATACGCAACCCACTGAGTTCCATTAAGGGCTTCGCCACATATTTCAAGGAGAGGTATAGAGATGTTCCCGAAGATCAAGAAACGGCAGAGATTATGATTCAGGAGGTGGAACGGCTAAACAGGGTAATCGGTCAACTCCTGGAATTTGCCCGACCCATGAGCATTAAGAAAAAGCCCGCGTCACTTGGAGCCCTGGTTCAAGATTCCATGAAAATGATTGAAGGGGATGCCCACCGTAAGGGGATCAATGTTCATGTAAAAAGTGTTTCCGATATGGAAGAAGTATCAATTGACGCTGATAGAATGAAGCAGGTTTTTCTCAATGTCTACCTAAACGCCCTTGAAGCCATGGAAAGCGGGGGCACCCTTTCGGTGGAACTTCACCGGGATGACGCTGCCAGCAACATAGAGATCGCGATCTCAGATACCGGCACTGGTATCAAAGAAGAGGACCTGCCCCATATTTTTGATCCCTATTTCACGACCAAATCATCAGGGACGGGTTTAGGGCTTGCCATTGTCCACAAGATAATCGAATCCCACGGAGGAACAGTAAGGGTGCAAAGTCAACATGACACAGGAACCACTGTAACAATAATAATACCCTGTTCCAGGGAGGCCTCAGTCCTGTGAAAAAAGAGAATACTATTCTGGTTGTCGATGATGATCAGGCTCATCGTACAATGCTGAGGACCCTTTTAAGCGGATGGGGATATAAAATTGTCGAGGCCGACGATGGCCAGGTGGCCATTGAAAAGGTCTATGAACAGGCATTTGACATGATCCTAATGGATATTCGAATGTTGAAGGTTTCCGGATTGGAGGCGCTTGACGGAATCAAGACCTATAACCCGGCCATACCGATTATCATTATGACTGCATACTCCTCTGTGGAAACGGCAGTGGAGGCATTGAAAAAAGGGGCTTATGACTACCTCACAAAACCCCTCGATTTTGATGAGCTCAGGTTGGCCATGGAAAGGGCCATGGACCACAGCCAGTTAAAGGAGAAAAATCGGCTCTTACGTGAAACCCTTGGCAGCCATTTTGATATACAAAATATCATTGGCCGTAGCACGGCCATGGTCAAGCTCCTGGAAACCGTGGCCCAGGTTGCCCCATCCGAGGCGACTGTCCTGATCACAGGCGACTCCGGTACAGGCAAAGAGCTGATTGCCGGCGCGATTCACTTCAACAGTCCCAGAAAGGAAGGGCCTTTTGTAAAGGTGAATTGTGCTGCCATTACCGAAACCCTGCTGGAATCAGAGCTCTTCGGCCATGAGAAAGGTGCTTTTACAGGGGCGCATCGACTTAAGGAGGGACGATTCCGGCAAGCTGACGGAGGTAGTCTTTTCCTTGATGAAGTCAGCGAAATGTCGCTGGGGATGCAGGTCAAACTGTTGCGTGCCCTCCAGGAAAGGGAGATCACGCGAGTTGGCGGTGAGGAAGTGATCAAAGTAGACGTTAGAGTAATAGCTGCCACCAACAAAAATCTGATTCAGGCAATAGAGTCCGGAAGATTTAGGGAAGATCTTTATTACCGCCTTAATGTAGTTACCCTGAACGTACCGCTTCTAAGGGAAAGAAAAGAGGATATTCCCCTTTTAGCCCAGCACTTTCTGAGTACATTTGCAGAGAAAAACAGAAAACAGATTAAGGGCTTTACTCCCCAGGCCATGGATCAATTACTAAAATACGACTGGCCAGGCAATGTACGCGAACTGATGAATGCCGTTGAAAGGGCGGTGGTCTTGTCCAGGTCCGAGTACCTGGATGAACAGGATTTACCTCTGGCCATCAAGGATGCGCTGTCTGCGGAGGAAAAATTTCCATCAAGGGATGCCGTACCGGCAGATCTGCCCCTCGAGGATGTGGAAAAGGCTACGATACTAAAAACCCTCGAATCCACGGATGGAAACAAAAGCGAGGCGGCCAGACGCCTGGGCATCACCCGGAAGACCCTCCACAAAAAGCTGAAAAAGTATGGCATGATGCCGTAATTAGTTTTATAGAGACCTAACCCGGACAAGCCGGAATTGAATATTGACGATTGAATATTGAAGATTTGTGGTATCGCTTCGCTCTGTCTTTTCTATTAAAATCGATAGAATTGCTTAAATATTCAATCTGGCTATGGCACAAATCATGTGCAAACATGATGTGATTTCAATAAATAGGTACTAAACCCGTTTTGGAGCTGTTGTATGAAAAATTGCTGTATCAAAATGATGTCGATTGTTGCAGTAATGTTTGTATTGAGCATTGCGTTCGCCACAGGGGCGCAGGCTGGGAAGATCAAAACCTTTGTCAGTATTGTTCCGCAAAAATACTTTGTGGAGAAGATAGGTGGCGATCTGGTAGATGTATCGGTGATGGTGCTTCCCGGAAACAGTCCGGCCACCTTTGAGCCAAGGCCTAAACAGATGGTTGCCCTTTCCAGGGCCAGGCTCTATTATGCTATCGGGGTTCCCTTTGAAAAGGTGTGGCTCGAAAAGATTTGTGCTCCTAACATCAAGATGCTTCTTGTCCACACTGAAGAAGGTATCGAAAAAACCCCCATGAAGGCGAACAAGCCTCATGGAATTAAGGACCCGCACGTATGGCTTTCTCCTCCACTGGTCATGGTCCAGGCTCGGAATATCCTGAGAGGGCTGCTTAAAGTCGATCCGGCCAATAGTTCCGTTTACGAAGCAAACTACAAGAAGTTCATCATGGAGCTCGTTGATCTTGACGCCGAACTCCGGGGGATATTCTTGGGGAAGGAGAGGGCCAGGTTTATGGTCTTCCATCCTGCCTGGGGTTACTTTGCTCGCGCCTATGACCTGGAGATGGTTCCCATTGAGAGCGAAGGGAAGGATCCCAAGCCCGCGGACCTGCAACGCCTGATAGGGAAGGCCAAAGAATACGGCATTGATGTGGTTTTCGTCCAGCCCGAATTCTCTTCAAAAAGTGCCGGAATCATTGCCAGGGAGATTGGTGGGCAGGTTGTTTTCGCGAATCCACTTGCCCTGGACTGGGTCAGGAATCTGAAAGAAGTGGCGGCCAGGTTTAAGGCTGCTTTGAGGTAATACCATTGGTGAGTTCCCCGGTCATAGAAGTTCATGGTCTATGGTTTTCCTTTAATGGAAATCCAGTCCTGGAGGACGTCAACCTCACGATTCATCCAAGGGATTTTCTTGCCGTCATTGGCCCTAATGGAGGAGGCAAGACCACTCTGCTTAAGCTGATGCTCGGCCTTTTGGAGCCTGATCGGGGAACAGTCCGCGTTTTTGGTCATTCGCCCCGGGAAGCAGCCGGAAGCATCGGGTATGTACCCCAGGAGATAGGTATTAACAAGGGCTTTCCCATATCAGTTCGGGATGTTGTGCTTATGGGCAGAATGCGTGGCGGTGGAGGCTGGCGGCGCTTCTCCGGACCAGACAAAATTGCAGCCCGTCAAGCCCTTGAGCGAGTGGAAATGTGGGAATACCGTAAACGCCGTATAGGAGAACTTTCCGGGGGACAGCGCCAAAGGGTCTTTATGGCAAGGGCACTTGTAGGTGAGCCGAAGATACTCTTTTTGGATGAACCTACTGCCAGCGTGGACCAGAAGGGCCAAACCGATTTCTATGCCTTGCTGAAGGAATTGAACGAGAACGTAACCGTTATTGTGGTCAGCCATGATCTCATGGTTCTTTCGAGCTATATCAAATCTGTTGCCTGCGTGAGCCAACAGGTATTTTTCCATGACGCCCCGGAAATCACAAAAGACATGCTTGAAATGGCCTATCACTGCCCGGTTGAGTTGATTGCCCACGGCGTACCCCATAGGGTTTTACCAAAGCATTCAGGAGAGTAAGATGCTGGAAGCGCTTCAGTTTGAGTTTATGAGAAATGCTCTCTTGGCCGGCCTACTCGCAAGCATTATGTGCGGTGTGATTGGAACATTTGTTGTTGTAAACAGGATAGTATTTATTTCAGGTGGCATTGCACATGCAGCTTATGGGGGAATCGGCCTGGCTTTCTTTTTTGGCTTTTCCTATCTAATGGGAATTTTGGGTTTTTCCCTTTTGGTTGCTGCTATCATGGCAGCAGTCAGTTTGAAAACAAGGCAAAGGGCAGACACAATTATTGGTGTGTTATGGGCAGTGGGAATGGCCCTGGGCGTGATCTTGCTCGATCTGACACCGGGCTATAACGTGGATTTGATGAGCTATCTATTTGGCAGTATTCTGACCGTTCCAACGTCTGATCTCTGGTTGATGCTGATAATAGATGGGCTTGTTGTCCTTACTGTCAGTTATTTTTATCACGATCTCGTGTCCCTTTCTTATGACGAGGAGTTTGCCCAGGTAAGAGGCGTGCCAACAAAAATTCTGTATTTCCTTCTCATGGCCATGATAGCCCTCTCCGTGGTGATGGTTATTCAAGTGGTTGGATTGATCCTAGTCATTGCCCTGCTGACAATTCCGCCCTATATTTCTGAGAAGTTTTCCGGCTCACTATTAGAAATGATGTTTTACTCAGTCATGCTGAATGTCTTTTTCACTACGGTGGGTCTCTGGTTCTCCTACACTTTCAATTTGACCTCAGGGGCGTCGATTATTATGGTAGCAGCAACGTGCTTTTTTATTTCCATTCTGCTGGAACGTCTGTGGCCAAAACGAAGGAGACGTCTCGGGAATTCTATCCCGCCTATCAGGGCGGGAAAATAAAGGGTTTTTAATGGTATTTTTTTTATACCAGCCACATGGAAGAATGAACGGCGATTCAACTTTTTAGAACCTGTTTGGTTTCGGCGTATCCTTCTTAAGCATTAATAGATTGAGGGATTTGGAGATTGAGTTTCTTATCTGTGAAATTCTGTCTGCTTTTATATGAATAGACGGAGCGAAGCGACTCCTTAACTTTAGTCACTTCGAACTTTAGTTCACTTCCCCGCTGCAAGCGGGATAAATAGGCACTTTTCCGGTTTATCCGGGTTAGGATTGTTTGAAATTTGTGGTAGCAACCTATGAAGCAACTATTGTTATTATGTTTGTTAATCCTTGGTTTTCTCTTTTCCTGTGCCCACCCCCAGACGACGGGCGAGGAATCCAACAGTTCATTTAATCCGATGCGCTCTGTAGTGGAGTTTTATCAGGGGCCCCTAAACCACCTGTCGGCGGTCAAGAAAGCGGAATGTCCCATGTATCCATCCTGTTCCGAATACAGCATTCAATGTTTTGAAAAGCATGGTCTATTTGTAGGCTGGATAATGACCCATGATCGGCTTATGAGGTGTGGTCGCGACGAATTGAAACTGTCCCCAACAGCCATAGTGAATGGAAAATGGAAATGTGTTGATCCAGTGGGAAACAACGATTTCTGGTGGTACGACAATATGGACAAGAAGGTAATTTCTCAATAGATTAGGGTAAAACACCTGGATTCTCGCTTTTGCGGGAATGACAGTTAGAGTGACTTTCCCGCCTGAAGCTTTTCAGCTTTCAACAAGTGCCAGAGCAATAATTGCTTAAGTTTTGACCGGTCTTGCTACCGTCTCAAAACACCTATTTTTGTCACAGTATAAGGAGATAGGTGTCATAAGCGTTGTGTTTTTCTTGACGAAATAGCTAATTTCAGATAATTTTCTCTAAGTTTTAATCCTAATAAATGGAATTGCGCGCAAAATGGTCACAATTTTTTGCCCCCGGAAGAGCCTTGTTGGCCAAAAAGTTATGAATTCAGCAATTCAGGCCCCGGTTAAAAAAATGTAAGAACGGATTTAACGGGGTAGAGATTGAGGGTTTAGATCAAGAACGTCGTTTTCAATTCCTCAATTCGTAATTCCTCAATTCCGGTTTATTTATTTTGACCGGATTTGACAAAAACGTATGGTAGATTTTATTGAACATTGCAAACTTAATCTCGTCCATTTTTCGGGGAGTTGCGTACGTTTTGCACGAATGTCCCCCGAAAAGTCCAGGATTGACATGAAGCTGAATTACAGGTAATATTTAGAGAATAAAAAAATACGGAGGAAAAAAGAGTATGCAAACCATTTCAATACGATGTCCGGATTCAGTGCTGATTTCTTTGAAGGAGACTCCGGAAAAGTTTGCTAAAGAGGCCACAAAGGTATTGGCGGTTAAACTTTACGAGATGGGGAAGCTTTCTTCAGGGAGGGCAGCAGAATTTGCAGGAATATCAAAAATCAGCTTTTTGCGGTCTTTGGGTGAATATGGAACTCCCATCTTTGATTTGACAAAGGAGGAGTTAGAAAGAGATCAAAAAAATGCCTGAAATTACAATCGTAAATACTTCTCCGTTATTTTATCTTCATCAACTGGGACTCCTGGAATTATTGAACGAACTTTACGGTCATATTACCGTTCCTGCAGCCGTGGAAATGGAGTTAAAACAAGGACAGACTCAGGGCGAAGATGTTCCTCAGTTGGAAAATTATACATGGGTTGAAATAAGAAGCGTTAGCATGCCAAAGTATTTACAACTAATTGCTGATTTGGGTCCCGGTGAATCAGAGGTATTGGCTCTTGCAATGAATCATCCTTCGTCTCTTGTGATTCTGGATGACAAATTGGCCAGGCGTATTGCGGAAATGCAAGGGTTCCGGCTAACAGGAACTGCAGGTGTCTTGCTTCGAGCCAAACAACAAGGCTTTGTGACTGCATTGAAACCAGTCATCGAAAAACTCCTTGACCTTGACTTTCGTTTGAAACCGGACTTGATTACGGCAATTTTGGAGCTTTCTGGAGAAGCTTGATTCTTATATATTTGCAATGCACTCTGCCTTACACTCTAAGCTCCATGCCCCATGATCTTTGTCCTCAATTAGATCGAACGACCAATCATCAATAATCAATCGAAAATCGACAATCAAAAGGTGTTCTACTTTTTCATATTCGTATTGTCACTGGGTTATGCACGTTCTGCACGAACGTTCCCCTCTATTGATTTTTTTTGAGGTGTGTCATGTCTTATTTTTCCTCTTTCGATCCGGGATTTCCGGTTGCAACTGAACCCTTTGACCAGAAAAACGAAATGTTCAAACGGTCTTGCTGGGATGATCGTTTTCTCGACAGCGGCAGGAGATTCTACAAAGGAGTTGTGTTAAATAACCGTCCTGGGTGGGGTCAGCCCGAATTCTCAGCTTTAAACGCTTCATGGAGTCTGGACATGAATTTTACTTCCGGAATGGGGCTTGGGAATATGGGACTGTACTCCTGGAAGGGTCCCAGCGGACGGGCCGAAGACTATGTTGCCGTAGGGGGACGCTTTGAGGCTGCGGCAGATAAACTGTCTTGTTTGGTTAAATCGGCAGCACTTCAATTCGGAGCGAACCTCGTTGGGATTTGTCGAATACACCCTGCCTGGGTTTATTCTCATGAGTACAATCGTAAAACCGGTAAACATAAAGTGATCAATCCACCTGAAGGGGTAGATAAGGCTGTTGTCATGGCAGTAGAAATGAATTATCACCAGATCAAATCAAAGAGCTTGGTTTTAAGAGGTGTGGCCGTTGGCCTTGGTTATTCTTTAATGGCGCATCTGGCCAATCAATTGGCAATCTTTATCTGAGGATTAGGTTATACAGCCTTGCCAGCCGGCAATGATACTGCTTTGAGCATACCCATGGCGATGGCAGCCGGCTTGGGGGAACAAAGCAGGATGGGATTGTTGGTGACAAAAAAATTCGGACCACGCATCAGGTTATGTAAAGTTTTAACTGATATGCCCGTAAAGACTGATAAATACCAGCCCTTTGGGGTTAGCGAATTCTGCAGAACCTGTGAGGTGTGTGCGGAAAAGTGTCCGTCACAATCCATTCCTTATGGTCCACCGACCGAGAGTGGTAAAAACATTAGTAATCAATCCGGTCCGCTGAAATGGTATAATGACCATGAGCGGTGTTTTAACTATTGGGCATCCATTCGAACCGATTGCAGTCAGTGCATTCGGGTTTGTCCCTTTAACAAACCTTTAAGCAAGATCCATGATTTATCGCGATTTATGATTAGATTTAAATGGCCGCTAGTAAATAAAGTACTTGTTCAACTGGATTCGATATTGGGCTATCATAGCACCTACCCGGCATCGGTCTTTTGGAACGAATTAAACCGGTACAGGAAAAATTAAGGAGGCACTCATGATCCCTTGCCAGCGTGATATGTTCGATCTTCCTGAAAATGTCGCTTATCTGAATTGTGCTTTTACCTCGCCGTTGCTCAAGGCTGCCCAACAGGCCGGCCGGACCGCAATACAGGCTAAAGCAAATCCCTGGACTATTACGTCCGGTGATTTTTTTTCCACAGCTGAAACCGCGCGAGAACTGTTTGCGCTGCTGGTCAGCTGTAAACCCGACGACGTGGCCCTCGTACCCGCTGTATCTTACGGCATTGCCCTCGCTGCCAGAAATCTGCCGGTCGCACGGGACCAGGTTATTCTTGTTCTACAGGATCAATTTCCTTCAAACGTATATTTCTGGATGCGTGTGGCGCACGAAAAAAA
>JAUWMY010000183.1 GCA_030612945.1 Desulfobacteraceae bacterium | reverse complement strand
TCGGAAGCAGACTTTTCCAGCAGCCCCTCATAGGCCGCAGCTTTTACGTCCACCTTGAGGGCGGTCCATTCAATCTCGTCAATAAGATTGACCAGGCGTTTGAGGTTGACAGGGTTGCTGAACCGAGACATGGCCCCACCGTAAATGTCTCCCAACATGTTCGGCTGTTTTCCGAGCCCCCGAAGGGTGGCCATATAGTGGTCAGTCAGATCAACGCCCGATTTTTCCTTTAAAACAGACCAAGCATATTCAGAAGGTATTTCCGCACCTTTCTCCTCAATCATCTTGAGAAACAAGAGGTAGGTCAACTGCTCGATGTAATCGCCGTAGTCGATGCCGTCATGCCGCAGGGTGTGACAGAATCCCCAGAGTTTGCCTACTATGTCAGCCATAAACCTCCCATTTTGACAGGATTAACAGCATCATCAGGATTTTCTTTGCATATCCTGTACATCCTGTAAATTCTGTTTGCCCTCCTTGGTGCCGGGACGTTGGTTCTGTGATATGTCCAAGGAATAGCCCCACATGGACACGAGCCTTGAACACGTCGATGAATTTGCAGATTATCGACACGTTATCGGAATATGTCGCTGTCATCGACACGTTATTGCGCGAGCAGCTCATAGAGCTTCGTATTCAGATAGAGGTTCTCCTTCCCCACTTTGTGCATACTCAGAATACCTATCCCCTCTAATTGCGGTAATCGCTTTTTTTAATATGGCTTTCGTTTCTATATCCGCTTTTGGAGGAAGCGGCGGAAGATTGTTGTACGGTTTTAGTGGATCAAATGCCATATCCTGAATTGCCATGAGTTCCCTCTATATCCTGTCCAATGTAGAATTCAGCATCAGGCCGCAATCGCCTGGTTGATTTCGTGAATAATCACTTCCAGGTCACCGGCAAAGGCCCTGTTTAGTTTGCCCCACGATGCCCCCTCCCGCGTAAAAATGGGCAGAAGATCGAAATCTTCCTTTTCCAGCAAGAGGTTTTCGATCAGGTGCCTTCTGATCAGGGCCAGCCATTTTTCCTGATCTTCCGTAAAAGCGCGATCCGACTTGACCTTCATCAGGGCCTTATCGACCCTTCGTTCTGCCGTGAGCAATTCTCCGCCGGTTGCTGCGTGGCGGATCATGGAGATGATATCTGATAGTTCTTTGCTGTAGGCCCGCCGCAGATTCTTTTCCGTAAATTTGTCAACAAGAGAGTCAGGCTTTACGGCCAGTGTATCCCGCAATGCCTTCAATTGCCCGGTATCAAAATCTTTGGTCCGATTCAGAAGGATTTCCAATGCCTGAATATGCTCCGGGTTTTCTCGTACAAATCTTTCAAATTCTTGCAAGTAGTCCCGGGGGCCAAGTTCCCTGCCGTCCTTGGCCCTGAAAATAATCCTTGAACTCACATAATCTTCAGCCCCGTTGGCCCTGACGAATTTCTTTTGAGGCCGAGGATAGTTTTCGCATAGATCCAGGAACGCCTCACTCTGCAACGTGCGGATGGTCTGCTCCCATTCCCGATCAAGCCTTTGGGGCAAGGTTTGAGCAAATTCTCCTATATCACAATCCAGGATATACTTGAACTGAAGCCTCCCTTCCTGTGTGATATTCTTTGATATCCGGTGAAGCCGTTTGGATAAGACCCTGATATTGTATTGCCGATCCTCGTTGTCCGCAATGGCACGGACGATCTCCCGGATGGGTTTGGTTGCCTTTACAGGGGCCTCGGCCGTAATGCTGGTTGTCTTTCTGAAGTATTCCAAAAGGGTGCCGTTGAAACAATCAAAGACCGTAAAATGGGTCTTGTGGATTTCCTGACAGCGTCGGGTACCCCGGCCCATCATCTGTTCAAAGAGTATTCTCGATTTCACGGGCCGCAAGAAAACGATATTTTCAAGCCAGGGTACATCCACCCCGGTAGAAAGCATATCGACCGTGACCACGATAGCCGGATTCGGTCGGTTTCTGAACTCGCGGATCTTCTGTAATGGTCTGTCAACCGATTTGCTGCCCGTAATCTTTTGCACAAAGTCATCTCCCCGGTTGAATTCCTCCCTCAAGACTTCAACCAGCCGATCGCAGTGAGATATATGCTCGATATCGTTTTGCGCAAAGATTAAGGTCTTTGGGAAGCGTCCGACTTGTTCTTCCTGGTCCATGAGATACTCTTTGATTTTCCGGACAATCTTTCTGTTTCTATCCGGCGCTGTCCAGTCGATCTCAGTGGTAGTGGCCGGAAGCTCCTTTTCTTCTTCCAGGATCTCAAAAGCAAGTTGGCCGGTTTTGGTGTTGACCAGCCCCACTTCTTCCCCTTCTTCAAGGAAGGCCCCGTTGACGGTGATATCAGATTGGATGGCTACGGCATCATAATCGACCAGAAAGCCTTCCCTGACGGCCCGCTCATAATCATAGCGATAGACAATATCCTTGAAAAAAGCCTTGGTGTGGGCCGCGGGTGTGGCAGTAAGTCCGATTTTTATTCCGTCAAAATGCATCAAAACCTCGCGCCATTTGCTTTCTTCCTGGGCCGTATATCCCCGGTGCCACTCATCGGCAATGATCACATCAAAGGCATGGATGGGGATGTCCAGTTTCGAGGCATCAGAGTCATCGTCTTGATCCCATGACGGTGCGCGAAACATGCCCTCATCGCCGAACAGATTGATCCGCATGCGTTGAATGGTCGATACATAGACAAAGCTGTGCTTGGTAGCTGGATTTGTCAGATATTCAGGTGGGAGCAGTTTAGGATCAAACTTGATATCTTCATCCAGATCTTCTCTCCGGATCTTTTGACTGTAGACCTCATAACATTTATCAAACTTCCGGCCCGGTTCCGCCTCAAAGCTGGCCATTTCCATAACAGCCTGGGCCGCCAAGACCCTTCGATCCACCAGGAACAAGACGCGTTTGGCATAACCGGATCTCATCAAGCGGTAGATCAGATTCACGATCGTAAAGGTTTTTCCCGTGCCTGTGGCCATGGCTACCAGCATGTGTCGCCTGCGATCTATAATGGCCTGTTCCACACCTTCTATGGCTTCGATTTGAAAGGGCCACAAGTACTTATCATCCACTTCATTTTCTGCAAGCCAATTGGCTCCTGCCTCACCCTTGTTCAACATCTCCATGAGCGCTTGAGGGGTGTGAAACGCGGCAACCTCTCTGGAGAGATTCAGGGGGTCCCTCAAGTCTTGAAACCAGATGATTTTCCCATTGGTGGAATAGACAAATGGAAGATGGTACTCGCCAAAGGCGCCCAAGGAACAAGTACCGTCCTGAAAGCCCCTGGCATACCTTTTTGCCTGCTGAAGGACATTTTGCGGCCCTATTCTTACTCTCTTGCCCTCAACGCAAGCCAATGCCTTCCCCTCTTGAAACAGTATGTAGTCGGCCGGACCTGTTTTTGTAGGGTATTCTTCAACAGAACCGTGATCGTATTGAGCACCTGTTTGAAAGGGGACAATGGGACCCCACCCGGCTTTTCTAAGGGCTTTGTCTATGAAGTCCCGCCTGGTTTTGGCCTCATTGCTGTCATTTTCGTTCATGGCTATTGCCTCATGTCGAGAATCTATAACATCTTTTCATCAACCATACTCAGGACTTTATCTTTCGAGAGGATGATATGATCGAGGATTCCAAGGCCGAGCGTTTCAGCAGCCTTTTTAAGCTCTTTGGTTATTGTCTTATCATCCTGGCTGGGCGTGGGGTCTCCACTGGGATGATTGTGCACCAGAATAACGGCCGAGGCTGATTCACGAATAGCCGGATTAAAGACTTCACGGGGATGGGCCAAACTTTTGTTTATCAGTCCGACCGTGATTTTTTCCGACTTTATGACATTGTGCTTTTCATCCAGCAGGACTACATGAAATTCCTCTTGTCTGGCCTCCCGCGCCAGCCTCGCAAAATGCTGTTTGCAATAAGCGAGCGCATCGGAGGTGTTACGGATTTTATGACCTGGCGCGGATTCACCTGCCTGCTGATTTGCCATTCTTTTGCCCAACTCAAGGGCGGCCATGATTTGACAATAGGCAGTCGTTCCGATGGCCTTGCTGATTTGTTTAAGTTCTCCTCTTACTTGTATAGAGAGTTTTTCAAGGTCGTTTCCAAAAAATACCGCCAGTTTTTCGCCGGCCTGTATGGCAGACTCACCCTGAAGACCGGAACGAATCAGGATAGCCATAAGCTCTGAAGTCTTGAGCTCTGCTGGCCGAAGGCGGAGAAGGCGTTCCCTTGGGCGGTCATCAGAGGGAGAGCGTTTGACAGTGGCAGTGAAAACCCGCTGGTCAATCCACCGCCCCACATTGAACCCGTTTTTCTTGGCTGACCATGTATATTGGGGCCTTGTCTTTAGTCCTGCTTTGGTCAAATAACCATCTCTCACCAATTCACTGATTACCCGGCCAATGAATGCTTTTTCTTCATCCTTCAAGGCATCATAAATATCAGGCTTATAAAAGGAATCCTTTGACAACAGAACATTGACTACTGATTGATACCTTGCAAAGCGTTTTGTATCCGATAAGGCTTTCATGTTCTGTTTTACTCTCACTCGGTGAAATTCAGGTGAATTTGTTTTTGGTGCCGTTATCGAAGCTTAAAGTATAATATTTCGCTTTAAAAATTTATTTTGGCTTTTACCGTTTAAAGGCTTTGATAAATAAAAAGGGTGCGAAACTTCAGTAAAATATCTGTGACGGGCTATTGTCAAGAAATTTTTCACCCCAGAGGTAAAGGTACATCAAACTTCAGTCCCTGTAATCGTCACTTCAATTTTCCTGGTACGCGGCCGGTTGTCGTGATTTATTGCCACTAACTGCTGCCAGGTCCCAAGCTTGAGAGAGCCATCTCTTACCGGCAGTGTAATTGAAGGCCCTAACAATGCAGCCTGGACATGGCTGTGGCCGTTACCGTCATGCCATGCCTTTTCATGTTCGTATTCCAGGCCGGGCAAAGCAAGCCTGTTTATTGCCATTTTAAGGTCTTCCACCACTCCAGGTTCAAACTCAATTGTGGTAAGCGATCCTGTTGAGCCTATTATTGTGACGCAAAGACTTCCGTTTTCAATATTAGATTCCCTTACCAGCTTGTTAATCTGATGTGTAATATCACAGATATCAGGACCTGTTTTCAAGCCTACCTCTATGGATTTACAAAATATTGTTAAAGCTTTCATAATCATCCTCCATTGGACTTATCATTTGAGTTTCAAATCCCAGTTCCATAGCCCGGGTCTTTTTTTCATCTTAACCTTGGCAGGCACCGGTTCGATTAGGTTCACAAACATGAGGTAACCAGCCTTTTTAAGCTCATCCTTTTTAGAGCTTATATCAAGCTTCCAGTTGGGATAAACCCAGAAATCGGCGCCGTATTTTTTTACCCAGCAATGTTCCCCCTTTGGGCTGGTAAAGGCAGTGTCTGTTTTAAACTCAGGGGAAAGGATACGTGATATGCTAAGCGGCCAGTTACCGGAAATAACAATTCCCAAGGGCAGAGGGCTGTTTTCCGGCAGGTGTAAAAAATCCTGGCTGTCAAGTTCTGGGCTGACAATGGCTCCTGAAAATCCAAAATTAAGTAGAGTAGTTATGGCCATTGCATTAGCTGTGTTGCAAAAAGGCCCTGCCCAGAGATTCAAAGATTTTGGATTTGTGAAAAGAGCAATCTGCCATGGTGAATTGAGAACAAAATTTCTGTTTTTGTTTTTTATGGCAATATCGATCTGCTGCTTTACTTTTGTCTCATCCTCCGGCCAGACAACTGGAGGAAGCCACCACCAGAGTTTGGACTCAAGCCTCTTTGAAGGTTTATATTTGCCTTCTGGAAACATCCAGACTCCGGCTATCCCTTTTTGGCCGCCCATGCCGGATTTGCTATATACATGAAGTTCAAAGGTTTTACTTCTTTTTTTAGCGATGTCTCCACCTGGAAGCCTGGCATTAAAGGTGGAGGAAGC
>JAUWMY010000065.1 GCA_030612945.1 Desulfobacteraceae bacterium | reverse complement strand
AGGAAACCCAGCGGGTTGGTATCCTTTGATCTCAGATTATAACGAGTTACCGATTTTTTTTCGTGATTTAAAAATTCCCCAATTGGTGATTGATGATATATCTTCCCATCCATGCATTTCTCCCTCTTCGGAGGAATTGGATAAAATAATAAATAAACTTAAGAATCTATACAATCTTGGACCAGGTTCAAAAACCATTAAGAACTCAGAAGATAGAAGTAATGACGTTATAAAAACAGAAACCGAAAAAAAAGAAATAGCTTTTGGCGCTCGTATTCCGTTTCCTAAAGAGACCTTCATTGAAGAACTCTCAGAAAAACTTCACGTTCATCCCATCTCAATTTATCGGCTCCTTAAGGAAATGCGCCAATTGGATGGATTGATCTGTCGCTCTGAACTGCAGCGATATGCTGAAGACTATGTGAGCGTCATGATTCTTAGAATGATAGGTTATCAATGGCCAAAACAAGTTGAGGCTGGTGAATCTTTATTCGATTGGGCAGATGGTGACGGGATTATTCCTCTTACCGATGGATTGGGGGAGACAACACTTTTAGATCGGATAAGAAAACGTTTTGGTGCGGATTTTGGGGAAGAAAAAGAAGCTTCCATTGAGTCGGAATTTGCCAACATTGTAGGGAAGCCTCTGGAACGGTGGCTGGAGGAAGACTTCTTCGCCCGTCATGTGAAGCAGTTTAAGAATCGGCCCATTGCCTGGCACATCGTCAGTGACCCTTCTGTGGTCAACCATGAGGCAGGGCAAAGCGGAAAGGGAAAAAAGAAAGGTGGCAAGAAAAAACAGAAGCCTGCTTTTTCTGTGATGATTCACTATCACCGTTTTGTGGATGGTGATAAAGGATATGGGAAGCTGTTGCTCCTGAAAAACAAATACCTTGAGAAGCTTATGTCCCAGACACGATCAGAATTGGAATCCCTACGCGGCAGAGGAGATGACCCTAAAACCTTTGATCGCATGGCTGAGTTGGACCGAAAACTGATGGAATTGGAGGATTTCAGGAATAGATTAGAGCGCATTCAGGAAGGGAAGGATCGCGAATCACGTGTATTTGTCCGCTGGAAAAATGCGGACGAACAACCCCAGGGTTGGCGACCGGACATAAACGATGGCGTAAAAATCAACATCGCTCCGTGGGAACGCCTGGGGATGTTTCCTGTCAAAAAGATTGTCGGTGAAGTGGAAATGGTCCCTGATTAATTTTGGACACAGATTTACGCAGATTTGCACAGATCAAAAAAAGGAAAGAATGAAATCCGTGTTCATCTGTGTTCACCTGTGTCCTCAAAAACCTAAATCATATGAATAAATCAGCCATAGAAAAATGGTTAATAGATGAATTTTCTAAACGTTTTCAGTACAAGGTAAGCGAATACCTTGCTACGCTCATCTGGTTTGACCCGAATCGGTATTGGCTCTCATCCATACCATGGCTGGTAGACAGGTCGGCTCAATGGACATTTTCATTGGAAGAAGGAAACAAAGTACCGATGAAGCTGGTTGCAGTCGGTTCTGATATACCTGAGGGAAAAGGCCAAAGTCCCCTTAAAATCCGTCTTTCTATCCTCACAGATCGCAACTCTTATACTGATCAGAATGGTTTAGTAGATTTTAAACAGATTTCGCGTTGGATTATTTATTACCCTTATCCAGTTGAATGGCTCAATGAAGAGACCCGGCCTAAAAAGAAGCCTGCCATGTCATGGTTAATGCCTTTTTGCGAGGCAGGCCTGGAATGGGGCCGAAGAGGGGGTGACGAGGAGAAATTGCCTGCCTTTTTGCGTGCTCATGGCGTAGATCTCACAAAAGACAAAAGGCAGCTCGCGGAATTGTACCACCTCACCAACTCTGACCGTTCGGCATCCCCCATATCTCGCCTTGTTGCCCAACACCTGGATAAGCCAATTGAGTTCTGGGAGGGGAAGTCATGGGATTTGAATAAAGTCCGGAATAAACTGGTGGGGGATCTGGGCAGACAAACAGAGGAGTTATTGGTAGACCCTGAAGCCACTGTAACGTTGTTACAGGAGCGTGGTGTTTTGGATGATTTCCTTGCTCGGTTGGAGAGCTATCTTGGAAAGACATGGAATTCTGACAGCGTAATAGCAAACCCCGCAGGTTTCAGCCTGCATCTTGTAAGACATGTGGCATTATCCACAACCTGGAAGCTGACAGGCTATGATACGGCGTTTCCTTTCAGCCCGGAGCTACCACCCCAATATAAGACTGACCACTGTAAGGAAACCATTCTTGATTGGCTGAAAATTCCGGAGGTCGGCGAGGCCTATGTTAAAAAATGCCAAAACCTGGAAAAGGAAGGCCTCAATCTTATCGGAAATGTGGATGCTAAGACAAATGGACATGTCTTTCCACATATAATCTTGAAACAATGGCATGAGGTAAGACAGAGACTTGAGAATGCTGCGGGTACCTCAGTGAATAATATTCGATCTGTCCTGAAAGATATTCTAGTTGAAGACTATGACAAGGTTTGGGATCGGCTCATGCCAGGAAAGCTGGGCTGGCATTGGCTTTCTTCACTTAAGGAGATAGAAAAAAGGATTGCTGACGGAGAGTCCTGTTTAATGAAGTCTGATGCTGATGATCTGGAAGGGTGCATTACACACTTTACCGATTCGGAGAATGGATGGTGGAGGATTGATGAAATTTTCAGAAAGCTTCTGGTCCTTGCAGTGGATGATCCCGATAGTGATTTAATAAAATCTCTGGCTTTCCCATTGTACAATTCTTGGATTGCGGCAGCCGGACAGCATTTTACAAAAGCGCTCATTAAAAAAACTGACCTGCAATCGCTGAAGAAAATTCCCTTCATTACAAAGGCCACTGAAATAGTCTGGTCACTGCCTGACGAAAACAAACGGAAGGCTATAATCATTACGGACGCCTTGCGTTACGATCTGGCCATGGATGTTAGCAAACATTTGGAAAAATCGGGATTTAGGGTGCGTGTCAACCCATGGCTTGCGGATCTCCCCTCAAAAACCGAGGTAGGAATGAGCAGGTTGCTTCCCGATTGCGATCTCGGAATGCAACTTAAGAACAAGAAAATTGAGATTATCCATAATGGGAAAAATTTTGGGGTGAAGGGCAACCGGGTCGAATTTATAAAGGAAAAATTAGGGGAGGATTTAACTGCACTTGAGATGAAAGATGTAAGCAAAGCCAATCTCAAAGACACAAAATCAAAGATCCTGGCAGTATTTAGCCGGGATATAGATGCTGAGGGAGAAGCCAAGGGACTGGGCTTTTTTAAGGACATTGAAAAGGAAATAACTGAAATTGTCCAAAAGGTTCAAGTGCTTGCCCGATGCGGATACCAGGAAGTGCATATTATAACTGACCATGGCTTTTTGCTCTCTTCGTCGGATGGACTGGTAAAGTGGGAAAGCCCCCAGGGTGCGAATGCATGCGGGCGCCGTTTCGCCATGATTCCCAAGAATATCGGGACTGATTTACCGGCAATCCCCTCCCCATGGAATGATGACCATTGGCTGGCATTGCCGCCTGCTGGCACAGTATTTAAGGCCAGTGGTCAGACTGAATACCTCCATGGCGGAGCATCATTTCAGGAAATCGTTATTCCTCAAATTTGTGCTAAGGTGCAGGAGCAAGTTGTTCGTGTTACACTGACCATGATAGTGGAGAAGGACGTTATTGAGTCCGGCATAGTAAAGATTGATTTAAAAGGCGAAAGCCCAGTCGCTCAATTACCGCTTGCCTTTATGCCCACAGTGGTGTTGTCCAGATCGGGGTATCTGGTAGCAGAGCGGAAAGGTAAGGCTGTTTCTAAAACCAAGAATTTTGAGTTAGGAGTAGGAGATCAACTGAAATTAACCCTCTTTCTGGACCGAGGCCTTAAACAGGGGGAGGATGTAGATATAATTGCGAGAGATGATAAGGAATTGCTAACAACCAAAACATTAAAGGTGGTCCGAGATGTCTAACGAGGAAAAAGAAAACACATCTTTTCTTTCAATTCCTGATTCGCAACCGGATGAATTGGATAGGAAAGTTCGCTCACTCTTTGCAGGTGTGACGGTTCGCAAAGACTTGGTTCGGAGGATGCGCAGCGCCTACAGTGTGCCAACTTTCGTGATTGAGTTTTTATTAGGGAGATACTGTTCAGATCCCGATGATGAGGTTGTGCGGGAAGGAATGGAATATGTGAGGCAAACTCTTTCTCATAAATATGCCAAGCCTGATGAGAGAGAATTGATCAAAGCGCGGATTGAGCAGCAGCGCCGATATGAACTCATTGAAAAGGTGGGCGTTCGGTTGGTTGAAGAAGATAACCAGTATTGGGCTGAACTAAAAAACATCGACATAAAATACGTCAGGATTGACTCATCTGAGATCAGAAAACATGAAAGGCTGCTAACGGGAGGTCTCTGGGCGGAAGTTGAAATTGAGTATGATGATAGCTTTCAATTCAAGGGCAAAACGCGCCCTTTTATAATCCGAGAGCTACGCCCCATCCAGGTTTCGAACCTTGAATTGGATAATTTCCGTCAAAATCGCACAAAGTTTACAACGGAGGAATGGCTTAACTTTCTCATACGAAGCCTCGGCTTTAGAGAAGACCATCCTTATTTCACACAAAGACGAAAATTGCTTCATGTGGCCCGGTTGATACCCTTTGTGGAAAAAAACTACAACTTGGTTGAATTGGGGCCAAGGGGCACGGGCAAGAGTTTTGTTTACCAACAGGTCAGTCCCTATTCGCATCTTATTTCAGGTGGACAGACTACAGCAGCGCAGATGTTCGTTAATCTGAACACAGGGCAAAAAGGACTTGTTGCCCTTTGGGATGTTGTGGCTTTTGATGAGATGCCCAGGGCAGGATTCGAAGATAAAAAGGTCATTGATATTTGTAAAAATTACATGGAAGACGGTCAATTCAGTCGGGGCAGAGAGATTATAGCCGCTGAAGGGTCAGTGGTGTTTGTGGGGAATATAGATGGTGAAATTGAAACCATTGTTCGGACCAGCCATCTTTTTTATCCCATGCCAAAGCAGATGGACCTTGCTTTCTTTGATCGTATCCACTCTTACCTTCCGGGGTGGGAGTTTGAAAAGACTGGGGATGAATATTACACGTCTCACTTAGGATTGGTATCCGATTTCCTTGCAGAGGTATTAACCAAATTACGCAAAGATAGCTATACGCATCGGCCTGAAGAATTGTTTCGTTTTGGGAGCCACCTTTCTGGAAGGGACCAAAAGGCGACTCGAAAGACCGTTTCAGGCCTTATCAAACTGCTGCACCCTCATGGCGAAGTATCCAAAGATGAACTTTCAGGATACATTGAATTTGCCATGGAGATGAGACGAAGGGTAAAAGAACAGCTCAAGAAAATGGGTGGCATGGAATACTGGGATGTGAACTTTTCTTACATAGACAAAGAAACAGTTCAGGAGAGTTTTGTCCAGTTGCCTGAAACTGGCGGCGGGCAGATTATTCCCGCAGAAACCATGTCACCTGGAACCGTTTATAGCATTGGACTCGATGCGGAGGATAAAAAGATTGCCCTTTTCCTCATACAGACTCAGGCAAACAAAGGGTCAGGTCGTATCATTCCCCTCGGCAGTTTGAGTTCACGCATGAAAGAGGCAATCAAGGTAGCAGATGCCTACTTGAAAGCAAATATCAAGAACTTTGGAATTGAAAAGGACTTAAAGAGCTACGACTTTTCAATTCAAGCCTTAAATCTGAGCCAGGCAAAAGAGGGCACGGAGACTGCTGTGGCCTTTTATGTGTCTATGGTATCAGCTCTCTTGGAAAAACCTGTAAAGGAACAGACGGTTATATTAGGGGAAATGAGTGTCGGGGGCATCTTGATGAGAGTGAGTAATCTGGTTGAACGAATGCAGTTGGCGTTGGATTCAGGAGCTAAAAGGATCCTCCTCCCTTCCGAAAACAAGCGTGATCTTCCAGATGTGCCCGACATCTTGCTCAATAAAATACAACCCGTATTTTTTATGGACCCCACCAATGCAGCTATTAGGGCAATGGGTTTGGAATAATGATATATCTGTTGAAACCGGAAAATTCTTGAAACTGTCTCATGAAAGTTCCTTACTGAAAAGCGGATGTGAAAAAGTGGGAATTTCATATGAATGAAATATGGAGGCAGATATGAAGAAAAGAGCAACTGAGTCAAACGGGAAGTTCAACCCAGTTTTAAACTCTAATGCGGCAAGAAAGGTTAAAAAGGAAACATTTCCAAGTCCGAAGCATCCCAAATCAATTTGTATCGTCAATTATAAAGGGGGTGTAGGCAAAACGACAATTACTTGTTTATTAGGCTATTACATCAGCCAACTCGGTGAAGACATAAAAAAGGGAAAAGGAAGTTCAAAAAGAGGTAGAAAAGTTCTTCTACTCGATATTGACCCTCAATGTAGCTTGTCTTTGGCAGTTGGTTTCGATCCTGAACAGGTCAACAAGACGGATTTTACTATGTATAATCTAATCAAACCAACGAAATGGCCAAAGATTACCGAAACTAAATTTAGTCAGTATATTCAAAAAGTCCCCGATTCGCTGGCTCCAAGGAATTTATAC
This sequence comes from Desulfobacteraceae bacterium, assembly GCA_030612945.1. Lineage (GTDB taxonomy): Bacteria > Desulfobacterota > DSM-4660 > Desulfatiglandales > Desulfatiglandaceae > 4484-190-2. The sequence goes on along the minus strand of JAUWMY010000065.1, from coordinate 3,251 downwards.
ATTATTCCAGGTTCATTTGATGTTGATGACCTTGACATGAAGATTGCAAAAAGCATTGCAATTGATGGAGAAAGAAGGAAGGATGAGTTGTTTTTATATTGCAAACAAATGCTTAATGGATTTCAAGATTATGATTTTGTGATAGTTGATTGCCCTCCAAATAAAATGTTCCTTACCCAAGCAATGCTTAGGGCGTGTACTTATTATCTGCCTGTAACTATCCCCGACCAAATATCTATTTATGGGATGCCACGATTACTTAGATGGGTTAAAGACATCCCCAAAGGCGAAAGGCCACTTATGCTTGGCTATGTCTTAAATGCCATAAATCGCACAGGCGGTCCGCCAGGAGGTAAGGTATATAGCCAACAAATAGGGGAAGGAGATTTGGAAAAGAGCATAAGAAATGATCTAATGCCGATTGAAAGAAAAATTTTAGGCCCTGATCCGATTGTGGGCCAAATACCCCGATTGGACAGAGTTGCGAAATTTCTTTCAGAAAGAGGGAGTAAGTTTACCAGGTTTGAATTTTCGGAGAGAACTTCTGGGCAACCTACAATTGAGGAGTGCGTTACAGAAATAGTCAAAACAATTTTTCAAAGGATAAGAAAATACAATGCCGAAATATGAAATAATACATAAGGCTGGTGAACCTGTTACCGATGAAATAAGGTGGATACTCGATAGGTTTTTCGATTTAAAGGAAGTTAAGAAGCTCGAAAGATTAGGAGGTCGAATATTAATTTCCATTGCCGCACCTTATAAGGGTAAGAAACCGAAAGAAATAACTATCGACGATTCATTCGTCAATAACCTTAAATCGAATAGAAATGATGTCGCTGCATTGAGAAATATTTTGGACGGCTTAACAATAAAACAGTTGAAAGAAATTTGTGGGCTAATAAAGCAACCGGTTAGATCGAATGCCACATCCGAGGAAATTAAAAGAGAACTTGTCAGAAGCCTGCAAGCAGAGGATTTTTGGAAACGAATCTCCCACAATAATAACGAGAACGTGTAACATATGTGAGAGGGAAAGCGGGACGTTTAGTTTTTAAGTTGTAAAGATCTGATTAGGACGCTTTTTAATTTTGAGAAAGGATAAACATACCCCCCCCCCAATTCCAAGACACTAAAGCTATGAGTAATGAGTCTTCAAATAATAAGGTTCCTTTCTCCCCCGGCGATTGGGTCATTGACAAAAACAATCCTGGGCAGCCTGGTCAATATACCGGGAATTGGCGCAAAGCAGGTCCGCACATAATGGTGCAGTTGTCTTTTCCGGGAGGAAGTTCAAGTTATCGGCCTCTTTCCTGCCTCGAAGCCATGCATCAGGGCACTATCGGGACAATTGAAGGCCGCTTGAGGGCAGGACATTTCGGTAAGTTGCGAGATCTTCAGAGACTCATTACTTATGAAAAACTGAAGGGCGTTCTCCATGAAGTAATATATTCAATGGAGGCTGCTCAGATAGATTTCTACCCATACCAGTTTAAACCAGTTCTTAAGTTCATCAACTCACCCACCGAACGCCTCATCATAGCTGATGAGGTGGGTCTCGGTAAGACTATTGAATCAGCGCTTATTTGGTTAGAATTGCAGGCAAGGCGACAAGCAAACCGACTACTTGTAGTTTGTCCAAGGATTCTCGCAAATAAATGGCGGGAAGAACTTCGAACTAAGTTTCTTCTTGATGCCCGTGTTGTTGACTTTTTCGAGCTGCAACAGGAAATCAACTACCTCAAGACTGAAGGACCAGGGCATTCCTTTGCATTAATTGCCACTTATACCGGCCTCCGTCCCCCAAAAGCGGAACTTAGTCTTCTTAAGGAGCCACCTGATGAGCAATCAGAAATCTCCCCAAAAACTAAATTTTTACAGGAAATACGTCATTGGACCTTGGGTTTTGATCCCTTGGATCTGGTAATTTTCGATGAAGCTCACTATATGCGTAACCCTGCGACAACGACATTCCACCTTGGGCTAAGCTTTGCTGAAACTGCCGGCGCGGTACTTTGTGTATCGGCAACGCCTGTAAATAACAGCAATATTGATTTACATAGCCTGTTGCGCCTGACTGATGAGGGTTTTTTCGAAACGCAAGGGATGTTTGAGGAACTATTGGAAGTCAACCGACCTACGGTTCAGGCCGGGAACGCATTGTCCCAAACCCCTTTAGATAGATCGCTGCTGGAATCGGCAGTAAAGGGTATGAGCGCCAGTCCCTTCATTAAAAAATCTCCTTTATTTAGACAGTTTATAGAAAAACTGGAAAACTTGAAGCCTGCTGATAAGGCGCAGCTTGCCAAGTGTCAGGACCTCGCTGAGAAACTGAATCTATTGGGCAGCTATGTCAATCGTACACGCCGGGTTCAGGTAAAGGAAAATAGACCCCTTCGTGATCCTATGGTTTTGTCTGTGATTTACTCTAAAGAAGAGATGCAGCTCTATCAGACCATTCTTCAGCTTGTCCGTGCCAGGTGCCGCAAAGACAACCGGCCATTCCATGTTTTTCAGGTTCTTGGATTACAACTAAGGGCTGCAAGCTGCTTGCCTGCCCTTGCCAATGAAATACGCAACGGTCGATTCGGGGATCCTGAAGATCTCCTTTCCGAAGCAATGGGCGAGGAAACATATGACGGATTGAATGATGATAATCCTGACGAGGAAATGAGCCGGCTGGATATCGACAGACTATTAGACTATGACTTCGAACAGAACGACAGTAAGTATAAACAGCTTAGAAAGATGCTTAGGGAGCTAGTTCCCAACGAAAAAGTTCTCATCTTTGCATATTATCGTCCAACGCTTGCATACTTGCAACACCGCCTAATGGAAGACGGGATCACTGTAACTGTGATCCACGGAGGTATCCCAAATGAACGTCGTTGGGAAGAAATCGAACGATTCAAAGATCCGAGGGGGCCTCGTGTCCTTCTTTCCTCCGAGGTGGGTAGCGAGGGTATTGACTTGCAGTTCTGCCGGGTTATGGCAAACTATGATCTACCATGGAACCCAATGCGTGTTGAGCAGCGCATTGGACGTATTGATCGCGTGGGCCAACAGGCGAAGAAACTCTCTATCGTCAACTTCAAGGTTCGCGATACCATTGAGGAACGGCTTTATGACAGGCTTCACGCAAAACTCGAACGTTTTGCTAATAGCCTGGGAGACCTTGAGGCGGTAATCGGAAATGAAGTGCAGCACCTTACTGTTGAGCTACTGAGCAAGGAGCTGGCACCCGAGGAAGA
>JAUWMY010000283.1 GCA_030612945.1 Desulfobacteraceae bacterium | reverse complement strand
CTGGGGCTGGCATCATGGATAGCCCTTGCAAGAAGTTCCTTCCCCGTGCCGCTTTCTCCGGTTATTAGAACAGGGACGTTGCTAACGGCATGGAGTTCAGCCTCCTTCATGATCCTGAGCAGGTTAATTGATCGCGTGATTATTGGCTCAAATGCCTCAACACATTTCAAGTGGGAGGCATCCGATGTTTTTTTAATATCCAGGAGTCCGAGCAGGCGTTTCCTTTCCAGGGCACGGTTCACTGCCAGGACAAGGTCATCTCTTGAAATGGGTTTGAGCAGATAATCATAGGCTCCTTTTTTGATACACTGCACTGCGACCTTGGCGTCGTTAACCGCCGTGATCATGAGACACTCAGTGTCAGGGCTTGTTCTCATTATTGATTCCAGAACCTCAATACCACTAATTCCGGGCATTGACACATCAATAAGTGCCAGGTCAATGGGGTCACCTCTTTCAAATATGGCGATAGCATTTGCCGGATCGGTCTCCAGCTCCACATCTCGGAAACCGGCAGTATTCAAGACCCTTCTTACACTATCCAGGAAATGCCGTTCATCATCTATTACAAGTATTGTGCTATCCATGTGAATCTCCTTAATCCAAAATCATTTCCTCTCCACGTTTGGGAGAATCACCCGAAACATACTCCTCTTACCAGGCTCACTCTCCACCTCAATCCGGCCGCCCAATGCCTCGATCAGGTTATTGGAAATATACAGGCCCAGGCCGGTGCCTTCTGCGGGGGATTTGGTCGTAAAAAAAGGATCAAACAGCCTGTTCCTGGTTTTTTCGTCCATCCCGCAACCATTGTCTTCCACTTCAATGATCAGGTTGTTTTGTGAGGTCTTGTCCATGGACACGTCGAGCTTTACCCGTGAATCTTCTTTATCTGCCGCCTGGGCTGCGTTGACCAAAAGGTTAATCAAGACCTGTTCGATGGCCTTGGAATTGGTAAAAATCTTGGTCAGATCTTCCTGGATGCTTATATTTAGATATTTGATATTCTTCTTGATCTGGCTCTCACAGATACCAATACTTTTTTCAATAATAGATTTAATATCAACCCAGGCCTGTTTTTTTGTATCCTCCATTCTGGCAAATTCCGTTAAGTCGGATACGATGGAAGTAATCCTTGAAGCGCCATATTCAATGTTGTCCAGGAGCCTGAAGATATCTTCATGGAATTCACCATAAGACATGCCGAATAATTCAAAATCCTGATGATCTTTCACATAATCATTAACAATGGGCATTACTGCATCCATATAATCTCTCATAACAGGGATGTTTAAGGTTATGAAGTTGCCTGGATTATTAATTTCATGGGCAATGCCTGATATCAGGAGCCCAAGAGATGCCAGCTTTTCACTCTGGATGAGCTGTCTCTGCACCAACTTTGTCTCTGTGATGTCACTGATGCGGATAATGGCCCCGGCCCTTTCATCTTCAATTATTTTTACAGGGTATATGGCGACCTGCTCAATCCTGTTAGAATCCATAACGCCTTTTCGTTCAAATATCCTGGCCTCGCCGCTCAATACGGCCGAAGGGATTTCACAGCCCTTGCAAGGCATGGTTTCTCCCTTGAGGGCCTTGAAACAACATTTGCCTACAATGACATCAGATTCTGGTTTTCCGTAGTAATTCAAGGCAGCATCATTCAAGATCTTTACGGCCATATCAGCATCAAGCATGATCAGGGGATCGGTAATCCCGTCAAATACCGTTTGAAGCATATTCCGGGTTTTTTGTAATGATTCCTCTATTCTTATGCGCTTTTCTATCTCCTCTTTGAGTTGTTTGTTTGCTTCTTTCAACTCGGCAGTCCGCTCGATCACTCTTTGCTCCAGTTCATGGTGTGCCTTTTGAAGCGCTGCCTTGTCTTTCAACTTTTCCGTAACATCATGAATGATGGCATAGTTGATGGACCTTTTTCCCATTTGAATACGACCAACATAAGCCTCCACATCACGAATTCCACCAGAAGCCAGTCTGTGTTGGAACAGAAATTGACTTTCCTGATGTGTCCTGATTTTTTCAAACACCTGTAGCGCCTCTCCCTGTGGAAGGATATTGATATCTGTAATTTTCAGGCTCCTTAACTTTACCCTATTGTAGCCATAAAATATGCAGGCCGCAGGATTGGCATCCACTATTTTTCCATCCACTGGATCGATGAGGAGCATCGGCGTGTGCCTGTTCTCAAACAGGCTTTGAAAGTTTTCTATTTTCTCAGGTTTTTTGTTTCCTGGCTGATCTTTCATTAAAATATCCTCCCTCTGGTTTGAAGGGAAATTGGGCCAATTTAAATCTTTTATGACAATTCAATAGCAGATATTACCGGGTCTGTTAAGTAGTTTACGTTCTGCTCCCTCTGATACAGTGTTTTTTTGTAACATTTTACGTAACTCAATAAGTTCGGGTGGGGTTTATCCGTAAGGATTTTATAAAAGGCTCACGCCTAAACTCAGAAAGGCTATACAGCTATTGTAATTCGATCAAGGCATTAATCCGGTTGTGAGCGCTCTTATTGAGAAGCTACCATTTTACACTTCAAAGGAAGAGAGTATGGAAGTCTTAAAGTGGAGGGAACTGTCTATGAGGACAAGTGAGGGACGGTCCCGATATTGTGGAGAAGGAGTTTGTGTGGCGGGCCTTTACGCATGCGAAATTCAGAATGCAGATAGTGTTTGCATTGATTGAAGCACTTCATCAATTTGAGGAAGGGTAATGAATCCATATTCGAACAATATGGCACCGATAAGTCTGTGTTTCTCTTTCTCTATTTCCTCCAACACTTGAACCTTGATTGCCTCAACAAGCTGATCAGCTGTGACAAATCCTTTTTCAACCGCTATGAAGCCAAAACGCTTTTGGAATTGAGACATATCGTTTCACCTATAATTTCTGAGATGATATCATACAGCAAAATTGATGCCAGTTTAACGAGACAAGCCCTTGGGGCCTTAAATTAGCCATTGCGCTTGAAAAGCGAAAGACAGTTTGCAGTGCTGAGTGAATATGTGATCAAATTAGGCGGGTCAAATTGGCTCTTTATAATAAAACTTATAGAGCTTTTTGTCACTTACACCGAGAAAATAGAGGAGTACCAGAAAATGATTCTGTAATGAGGCTCGAAGGACCCCTTTTCTCAAATATCTTTGGGGTGATGAATGTATGGGTTGAGGTACAATCAAAAGCTTTCCCATTTTTTTGCAGTTCCTCACAAAGTCCACGTCTTCCATTAGAAACTGTTTTTTGAAACCACCTGCTTTATCAAAAATTCCACGAGTACAAAAAAGCCCTTGATCTCCATAAGGAAGCTTGAAGTATTTTGTACGTAAATTAGCCCAATTGTAAATGAGTTTTAAAGTAATGCTTGAAACGTTAAATCTGAGTTCAAAACAGCCCAGAACCATGTCCCGGATGAGCGTCAGCTTTCTGATATGGTATCCAAAACTGGGAGGAGGGGCGGTGTCAATGTGGAGGAACCATAAAATATTGCGTTGAGCCACTCTTGCACCATGGTTTAGCTGATTACCTCGCCCTCTGGGAGCAAAAATGAGGCGCGTATGGGGGGAGATATTTTTTTCCCCCCACTCAGGAGACCCATTGCCTTTAACCAGGACTATCTCGTCGCCGGGCCAGAGCTGGGCCTCAAGGCAGTCAATAAGGGATGCCAGTTTTTTCGTTCCACTCAGGTAAGGTATTATAATTGAAATTTGGTCCTGGAAGAGCGGGTTACTGTTAAAATAAATCAGATCTTTTTTTTCATCAATGTCATGCCTTTTGTGAAGTGTCCTTACCTTATGGGCAGGGGCATGGAAACAGTTTAATGTTCTTTCAAATACAGAAGGGGTGGACCAGTTGGGGAAGCTGAAGATTTCGTTAATCCTAGAAGATAATCCAATCAGATAAAACCCCCCATCTTGAGCAGGTCCCAAAGCAGCCTGGTTTTCATTGAGGGCCTGAAAGGCATCTACAATGTCACTGGTCATAATGTCTGCAATGTCAGTCCCAATGAGAACGGCATGCCCATACCCCTTTGTAAATACGTGGTTAAATGCATTACCCATTTTTTCTCCCAAATGGCCGCTGATCTGGGGGGTAAATTTCCACGGTCCAGGATAGGCTTTCCTTAGTTGGGTTTCACTTTCGGGTGGATAGTAAAACAGAAAAAGATCAACTTCAGTATGGGCGTGTTTGAAATCGGAGACCATCCCGAGGGTACGGCGGACGAGCTTCTGATAGATATTGCAGGCTTGTTCGCGACCAATGCTTTTTGAAAGGCGGGTTTTTACTCGGCCCGCCTCGGGATATTTCATGAAAATGAGAATCGCTTTTTTTCTCATTCTGCCTTCTTTCCGTCTCGTTGTAGGTTCGTAAGTTCTCAATCAGTTCGTGTGGAGTGTATCCCTGGCCCAGACCTGTCTTTAAGGGTTTTATTTCTATGATTTCACCTTCCGAAAAATTTCAGATAAAGCGGCGTATTTACGGCAAGGCCCACCTCCCGATCCCGCCCCGGTCGCGGGACGGGGAGGGCGGGCCGTAAGGATTTTATAAAAGGCTCACGCCTAAACTCCGAAAGGATGTACAGGCAT
>JAUWMY010000302.1 GCA_030612945.1 Desulfobacteraceae bacterium | reverse complement strand
AAGGCTGCAAGCTCACGAACAGGCCCAGCTAAAGCCTTTCCGAAAGAGGGCTTTAGTTATGAAAACTACTTCACTAAGGAATACTTCAATAAGTCCAATCTCGACAAAGATGACATGGTAATCCTTCAGCGGAATCTTGTGATTCTTGGTTACAAGCCTGGACAAGCTGATGGAATTATCGGAAACAAAACCTTCACCGCTGTCAAGCAATTCTCAAATGATTTCAGACCTGAAGCAAGACAATTACATGCGAGTGGTTTACTCGCTCTAGTAAACTATCACGCCATCATTGCCAGTGCACATCCTGATTGGTGTAAGTTGTACAAGGGTGGTGAATTGAACAGGTGGCTGGAAAAAAAACCAGAAAAATTTAGAAATGATGTCGAGCAGCATATAAGAGCTGGAGACCCTAGAGCAGTTATAACTCTCTTAAATTGGTATAAATTTGAGAAAGAAAAACCAACGCCATTGGCTTTACCCAACACGAGTATTGTGAAGAGATCATTTGACCGAGGATTGGCACCTCTTAGCATTAGAACAAAGTATGCAGACCAACACCACTATATTAAACTTATAGATCTTTCTCACAAAAAGGAGATTCTAACAGCCTTTATTCGCGGGGGGACCACTTTATCTGTTGATGTCCCACTGGGTAACTGCGAGCTAAGGGCAGCCGTTGGAAAGACATGGTATGGTGACAGGTTCCTTTTTGGCCCAAATACAGCATATTCAAAAGCTGACAAGATCTTCGATTTTAAGGTGAAGGGTAACGAAGTGCGGGGATATAACGTTGAACTATTTCTGCAGCCTCACGGGAACCTTTCTACTAGCAATATATCGCCCTTCGATTTCTAGAAACAGCGAAATAAAGACCTATACTTTTTACAAAATGGTTATTAAGCTACCGGGGTGATACGAAATGAGATGCTTTGTCGGCGTCACGGATAATGATTGGTGTGCATTCCTCTCCTAGCAGCCAGGGATTGAATGATAGCATAGTGAATATAGTTTAAAATAGGTGTTTAAGCCTCAAATTTCAATAAAAAAGTAAATATGAATGTTAACCATGGGGATAATGAATTTAGCACAAATTTGGGAGAGAAAAGGGGTCTTTAGGGTTAGCAGAAAAGTTATTGAAAAATATCCTGAAACCAGATAAACAGTCAGGGGTATTCCCCAGAAACGGGAAATCCAGGACAATCGGCAAGACATTTAGGAACGTGATAGGGGCCGGGGCAAAAGCCCCTGTCGTCCCGACTCTTTTGCTTCTGACCCCTTTATTTTCCTTCGAGAGGTGGCCATGAACACGGATACATTACAAATCAGCCCGCCGGGTTCAGAAAGACGGTCCAGTGCCTTCAAGATCGTGCTGCTCGTCGTGGCCATTGCCATGGTTACGTCGGTGATAACGGTCTGGCTGGCAACGACCTACCTGCTTCCCAGGGAATTTAAACCGGTGAAACTGAATGACCGCGAAGCGAAGGTGCTTAATGCCAAGTTAGCGCTGTTGGATCCCGCCACGGGGCGCACGGAGCGAGAGCCCGGTAAACAGGGGAATGATTCGCAGGCGGCCCGTAGCAAGCGGCGCGCTCCTTTAACACCGGAGCGCTATGATGAAGCAGGTGCCAGCCGACAGATCAGACTAAGCGAGCGTGAACTTAATGCCCTACTGGCTCGAAACACCAATCTGGCTAACAAACTTGCCATCGATCTATCGGAGGACCTGGCGAGCGCTAAACTCCTAATACATCTTGATCCCGATTTTCCCTTTCTCGGGGGTAAGACGATCAGGGTCTCCGCCGGCTTGGAACTGCGGTATGATGACAGGAAACCGGTTGTCATGCTCAAAGGTGTCAGCATCTGGGGGATTCCGCTCCCCAACGCATGGCTCGGCGGCCTCAAGAATGTTGACCTGGTAAAAGAATTTGCCGCCGAAAGAGACTTCTGGCAAGCCTTTGCGGCCGGCGTGGAAAATATCCGCGTGGAAGAAGGCAACCTCTCCATCAAGCTGAAAGAGTGAGCACAGCTGAATTTGTTTTGACATATAAGTGTAAATTTTCTATATTTAAGCGCTCAAAAAGCGAATAAATTAAATGCAATGAATGTGGGGACGCTGGTAAATAACTAAGAAACGTATTAAATCAACTCGTTATGTAGAGTAGGTTTTGCATTTTGCCATTCACACTTTTTAATTCAGGCTTGATCCTTGAATTGTGAATTTTTCACCCCTATGTGATCTGCACACCTCCTCATTCCATAAAAAATCCTTATATCGAAGCATCGGTAACGGTGTGTTCTATATATATTTACTGCTTGCCTAGGATTAAGATTGCCAATTCCCCTTTGAATTCAGTATATTCTAGGCAGTAAAATTTATTGACTTTTTTTGATCTTGTGGCACTCTACAACAATGAATATCTATCTTCCCTCACCCCAAACCTGCAGAAGATAAGAATGGAATTTCAAAGGGAGCTATGTGCCTAGAAGTAATAGGGTGTGGTAGGTAGTGTTCAACCCAGATTAATGTAATACCTAACTTTGTGAATTGAATATCCATGATGGTAGCAGCATTTCTTTAAGGTTGGTTTCTCAAACCACCTTTTTCGACAATGGAGACCATCATCAGCGAGGATTGTGAAATATGGACTGGTGGTTGACCTGGCATATTCTACAGGGCGTGTTGGCGTTTGGAGTGATGTTGCTGACGGCAGCCAGTATTCTAGTCGTTTGGAGGCTGCGGGGAATCTTAAACTGGAAGCGCTCCCTCAGTGACGAGCTGAAAGGCCTGGATAAGGAGGCAGAAGCAGTCGGTGAGCGCAAGGAACAGGCACTTAAGGTAGTGCGGGAACGCTGTCAGAGGGTATGGCATGCTACCTCTCCCGAACTGAAGGAATTGGCAGATATCTCTGTGTATGTGCATTCCATTGCCACCTGCTATTATCCCGGATTGGAAAAGCCTGAATTGCGTATCACCATCGGGCGTTTCCTCAAATCAGCTCATGATTCTGTCGATCGGCTGGAACTGATTTTGCGCCGGCCTGGATTTCAGAGATTGCGGGGAGTTCGCATTCGCCACATTCGGCACTCCTATGAATGGTACGACCGGGTAAGTCAATACTGGATTGTACGATGTGTGAGTCGCTACCGGAAGCTCGTCACGAGAATCTTTCAGTTGCGCCTGGTAATCTTACCCGATCCTTTTTCCTGGCTGGCCTACCTTTCCAATCGTTTAACTATGCTGACCCTCACACGATGCCTGCTGGTAGATGTCTATCTCTTTGTGGGAAGGCTGGCCATTCAGGCATATAACGAGGAAGGGAAAGAGGAACCCATTTCGTCCGAGTTAGGTGAATTGGAAAAGGCCCTGGAAGATCTTGACTCGCTGGAATCTTCAGAGCCCGATGTCACCGATACCCAGATCCTGGAGATCCGCAATCGCTTAGTGCGTTTTCCATCCATGCTTATTTCTAGCCCGGGGCTGGAGGACTGGAAAAAGGCAGTGGGGCACGCAGCGAAAGTCATTGCCAGAAAATATTTCCCTGACGCGGAGCGCCCGCTGGAAGAGGCTGCCCTTGGGCCGCTTCTGACACGAAGCCAAATTTGGATCAAATCCGTGTGCAAGACCGAAAAAATACCAGTGGTGAAAAGATTTCACAGGATACAGATACAATCACTGTACCGTATGAAATCCTTCACCGATATTTGGCTGCCCAAGCAGGTGCGAATCTTCGCGAAAAAAACCTGGGATATGTATCGCTGGATGAAATGGCCTTTAATGGTCTATCGAGGGGTAAAGAAGTCCTCATCGGTTGGAATCGCCATGGATGTGGGCTGGGTGGTGTTTAAGAAGGCTTTTATCAACTTCATCTGTCGCTATACCTTTGATATGGCCTGCCAGGAGTTGGAGATGATCTATAGCCAGTCCCGAGCCAAGGAGGAGGGTCAGTGATGTAGACGAGTTGAACAAGATCCTGGATCATGCCATGCGGCTCAAGACGTTCCTAAAGGCGGAAGACCGGGTCCAGAAGGTTGTCGCCTTCGTCTCAAAACATTTTCATAAAGGGGGACGTTGGTTCCAAAACGATTTATGAACGAGTTAAGTCTCCGTTTGACTCTTGTTAGGTCATTAAGCGTTCCAAGTAAGACTCAATGAACGGTTTTGTCGGTGTCACGGATAATGATTAGTTTGCATGCGTAACCCTGTTGAAGCAGGATTGGCCTAAGGCACAGGGCTTAAGGCTCATGGCGATCAAATCCAATTAGGCAAAAGGAGGATGGGTGAATGGAATAAAGGGCTCACCTGTCCCTTTGACCTCTTCTGATATACTATAACAGGCAAGCGGAAATTTGCTGTCATAGTATTTGATTAGGGTTTTTAATACCCCGTCCGCTTGCGGCGGGGTTGCCGATTAAAAT
>JAUWMY010000055.1 GCA_030612945.1 Desulfobacteraceae bacterium | reverse complement strand
GGGACTGTTCGTGGATTCATCACCTATTTCAAGAAATATGAAGAGCGCAAGGCGACCAACCGTGAACCCAGAACCGTGAACCCAGAACCTGAATAGTTACGTATTTTCAATTCAAACTTGATGCCCATGTAAAAAGTCCTTTTTACATGTATTTAGGAATTTAGGGATTCAGGAATTACGAATTATCTAAGCTTGTTATCAGAATATTGAATTGGAGAATCCTGTAAATTTTGACTTTTTACGAATCCATCAAACTTGATGGTCTTGAAAAAAGTCCAAATTTATATTTTTGACGCCCATAACTCTTTGATATTCCAATATGTAAGTTATTGTTTTTGTGTATTTTGTGCCTTTTTGCGGCTATATCAAACTTTAGTTCATTTTAGTTCACTTTAGGCACTTTAGCTCACTTATTTAAGGAATTCCTTATGATATATCTATGGTTTAACATGGCGCTTTTCTTTGAGCTGTTGGCTACAGGGGGATTTGTTGTCTATATTGTTAAGCAGGAAAAGTGGGTATTCAGGTGTTCGTACTGGATTCTTGTCGCCGGATTTGTATGCCATACCATATTTCTTAGTTATCGATATTACTCCCTGGGCACTGCGCCGGTCCTTGATCTCAAATCTGCCCTCGGGTTTTTCTCGTGGAGCATTATCTTTGTTTACCTCATTTTTCAGATAAAATTCAGACTCATGGTGCTGGGCTCTTTTGTTGCCCCTTTGGCGGCTTTTTTGATGATTATTTCATATGCAATGCCCTGGGTGGAAGGGCCTGTAAAACCGGTATTCAAGAGTCTCTGGCTCACTGTTCATGTTGGGACTGTATTTATTGGCAACGGCCTATTTGCCATCGCATTCCTGGCTGCAATCATGTACCTGATCCAGGAGCATCAGATCAAGCGCAAACGCCTGGGGTCTGTTTACGCCAGGCTACCCTCTCTGGCCACCCTCGATTCTATAAACTACTATTCACTAATCTATGGTTTCCCTTTTTTGACTCTTGGAATGATAACCGGCTCCATATACGCTCAATACGCCCTGGGTAAGTATTGGCAATGGGATCCCAAGGAGGTGTGGTCTCTTGTTACATGGCTCTTTTACGGGGCGCTTCTTCACGAAAGACTGGTTGTTGGCTGGCGAGGCCGGCGGGCAGCCTTAATGTCTATTATATGCTTCTGCATATTGATTTTCACCTTTGTTGGGGCCAGCTTTTGGCTGGGCGGGTACCATAGTTTCAGCAGTATGGGAGCCCGATAGAATAACGTCTCGGAATTTGTAACTTCTCAACAAGTTCGGACGTTCACAACCGGATTAATGCCTTGAGCGAATGACAATGGCTGTATTCCCTTTCGGAGTTTAGGCGTAAGCCTTTTATAAAATCCTTACGGATAAATTCCACCCGAACTTTTTGAGAAGTTACCAGAAATTTGTATAATATATTGAAACCATTACAATTGAGAGCGAAGCAAACTAAGTTCTATGTTTAAAATCATCAACATCGGTATGAACCATGAAACAGCACCTGTTGAGCTCAGAGAGTGCCTTGCCGCAGAGCCGGACAATACTGTTAAGGCGTTAGCCTGCATGAGGGATCTTGAATGTGTCGGTGAGGGGCTTTTTCTGTCTACATGTAACCGTATAGAGGCCTTGTTTACAACTGAAGCTGCTGGAGAGGCTAAGAAATCGATAATTTCATTGATGTCAGGGCTGGGTAATATGCCTGAAGAAAAATTTTCATCAAGTCTTTATACCTTCGAAGACAAGGATGCCGTGAGGCATATTTTCAGGGTGGCCTCGAGTCTTGATTCCATGGTAGTGGGGGAACCCCAGATACTGGGACAGATAAAAGAAGCTTATGCACAGGCTACCATAAAAAAGACATCAGGCATCATCCTGAATCGTTTGATGCACCGGGCCTTTCATGTTGCCAAACGGGTTAGGACGGAGACAGAGATCTGTGAGGCGGCGGTTTCTATCAGCTATGCGGCTGTTGAGCTTGCGAAGAAGATATTCCATGTCCTGGATGGAAAAAAAGTGCTCCTCATAGGCGCCGGGGAAATGGCTGAATTAGCAGCCAGACACCTGATGGGCCATGGTGTGAGTAAAATGGCTGTGGCCAATCGAACTTTTGAGCGGGCCGTGCAGGTGGCGGAGCTGTTCAATGCGAGCCCTGTTTCGTTTGATGAAATTGGTGCTCAACTCCTTGAGGTGGACATAGTGGTAACCTCCACCAGCGCACCAGAATATGTGATCACCCATGACCAGGTGAAAAAATCTCTCAGAAAAAGGCGGAATCGGCCTCTTTTTTTCATTGATATAGCAGTTCCAAGAGACGTTGAGCCAGCGGTTAACGATCTTGAGAACGTATATGTTTACGACATTGACGATCTTAAAGGAGTTATTGAATTAAACATGGCACAGCGGCAACAGGAGGCCATTAAGGCAGAGCGCATTGTCCAGGAAGAGGTGGTCAAATTCGAAAAATGGCTCAAGACGCTTGAAGTGGTGCCAACAATTATTTCTTTGAGGGAGAAGGTGGAAGACATTATACATGTGGAGCTAAAAAAAAGCAGTTCAGCCCTGGGCGAGCTTACATCTTCCCAAAACAACGCCATCAGGAGCCTGACGCGATCCATTGCTGAAAAGGTTATTAACGACCCCATCATCTACCTAAAACGAAAGGCAGACAGGCCATCCCTGAATATGTATCTCGATGTGACCAGAAGGCTTTTTAAGCTGGATGAGGGTAATGGAGATGATAATAAATAAACCATGGAACTTTGAACCTGAGTAGTTACAGACAAAGGAGTTAAAAATGGACTTAAACAGAATGATCCAAACCATCAAGAAACATCCCGATTATCCCAAAATGGGCATGATTGCAAGTCATCTGGGAGTGGTGCGGGAGACGTCCCTTGACGGGCGGAAAGTGACAGGTATTGAGATCGGAACGGACCGGAACGTGATTGATAATATAGTTCGTGAAATAAAAGAAATGACAGGTATTATTGAAGTTCTAGTTGAGGTTAGTGAAGGAACACTGACGGTAGGGGATGATATCATGGCAGTGGCAATAGGTGGAGACACACGCGAGCATGTTTTTCCTGCCCTTGCAAGTGTTGTGGATCGCATTAAAAAAGAGGGTGGCAGGAAAAAGGAAATATTTTTTAAGGGAGGATGAACCATGGGTATGGTGGATATTACTGAAAAGGCCATAGTGAGACGCCAGGTAGAGGCGGGGGGGAGGATTTTCCTTTCTCCTGACACTATAGAAAAAATTGGGACCCATCAGATAAAAAAGGGAGATCCTCTGCTGGTGGCGGAGGTGGCTGCGATGAATGCGGCAAAGCAGACCCATCTGCTGATTCCCCATTGTCATCAGATCCCTCTTGATACAGTGAAGGTGACATTCGAGGTTTCAAAGGAAACAATTGAGGTGAGGTGTTTTGTGAGGGCACAGGCGAGGACGGGTGTTGAGATGGAAGCCCTCGTAGGTGTCTCCATTGCATTGAATACCCTTTGGGATATGGTGAAATACTTAGAGAAGGACGAAATGGGCCAATATCCCGGAACAAGAATAACCGATATCAGGGTAATCAAGAAAGAAAAAGGTCATTAATACATTATAAAAAATATTGTGCGCAAAATGGTGACAAATTTAGATTTCAACAGCGAAGCGCTCTGTTGCCAATAAATTTAGGAATTCAGGAATTTAGGAATTCAGGGATTGGATTGAAGCGGTTGTTTTTAATTCCTCAATTCGCAATTCCTCAATTCCGGTTTATCCGGGTTATGAATTATGATTGAGGTACGTTTTCACGGGCGCGGTGGGCAGGGGACAGTGGTTGCCTCCAAGATAATGGCAAATGCCGTGTTTCTTGACGGGAAGTACTCCCAGTCTTTTCCCGCATTTGGCGTAGAACGCCGTGGTGCGCCTGTAACCGCTTTTTTGAGGGTGGACAGCGCCCCCATAAGACTAAGAACAGAGATCTATGAGCCGGACTACTTAGTTATCCTGGATCCCATCCTTATTGAACAGGTCCCTGTGACGCGAGGGCTCAAGCCTGATGGAATTATTCTCATAAACAGCAACAAACCGCCGGAAGAGTACAGGCAAACCTTCGAGGGCTTCAGGGTGGCTACAGTGCAGGCCAGCTTGATCGCGTTTCAGCACCACCTGGGAAGTTCTCAGTCACCCATAGTTAATACGGCCATACTGGGTGCTGTAGCAAAAGCTCTCGGTATTGTCACCATGGATAACCTGGTCAAGGCCATAAAGGATGAAGTACCGGTGCATGCGGAAAACAATGCTGAGGCTGCCAAAGAAGCGTATCTGTCTGTGAGTAAAGTATCGGCCTTTTAGTTAATCTCAGTTCTGCTATGCGTGTTAGATAGTGATTTGTGATTTCCTATGGAATAAAGTTCAAATGACAAAATCCAAATGTCAAATCAAATCCAAAACCCCAATGTCAAAATGTTTTCAAAAACGATCAGTTATTTATATTTTTCCATTATACCTTCACCAGTGTATACTGCGTTTGAATAAGTGGGTGGACACATATTTTAGCATTTGTAATTTGACATTCATTTGAAATTTGCCTGTCCCGTGAAATCTGTAAGCCATTTCACTGGGGGGCTTTGACCTTTGTCATTCGAATTCATTTTATTTACATATTTGGACTCTTTTAGGGTCACCATTCAAGCGACCGCTTAAAGGGTGGTAGTTGGCTGAGTTATATCTGACCGCACAGGGCGTAACTTATTGAGAAGTTACGGATTTAATAACAAATGAAATATACCGACCGCCAAGTCAAAACCCCATTATGCTGTATCTCCACCACGTCGAGCCTGGTAAACAAAACCGGGAGCTGGAGATTTGCAAGCCCTGTTTTTATTCACAGGGCTTCACCCTGTAATGAGCAGTGCCCGGCTGGCGAGGACATTGCAGGCTACATGTATCTTGCTGCTCAAGGGAGGTTTGAAGATGCCTGGCGACTTATTATGAAGGAAAATCCCTTTCCAGCGGTCATGGGCAGGGTCTGTTATCATTCCTGTGAGACAAGATGCAATCGGGCCGAGCATGATGATGCTGTGTCCATCAATATGGTGGAGCGCTTCATTGGAGACTATGGCCTGGCCCACAGCATTGAGATAGAACTTACACGCCCGGAAATAGATAAAAGAGTTGCCATTGTTGGAGCCGGGCCAGCCGGTCTGACTGCTGCCTATTATCTTCGACTTATGGGCTACGGTGTAACCGTGTTTGATTCCAACGAACTCCCGGGGGGGCTGATGCGATACGGTATCCCGCCCTACCGTCTCCCGAAAGAGATCCTTGACGGCGAAATCAGCCGCCTGTCAAATATGGGCATAGACTTCAATATGGGAGTGAAGGTAGGGGAAGGTCTCGCCTGGAAAAAGATTAACAGTGGGTTTGATGCTGTCTTTGCCGCTATCGGCGCATACCAGGAGGCCGATCTTGAAATCAAAGGCATGGACAAAAGAGGGGTGGTCAACGCCTTGGGGTTCTTAAGAGAAGTGAATCCTGGAAAATACCCAAGCACGGGGAAAAAAGTCACAGTGATCGGTGGGGGAAACAGCGCCATTGATTGCGCACGTGTATCACGGCGTCTTGGGGCAGATGTCACCCTCGTGTACAGGAGAAGCCAATCGGAGATGCCGGCTCACACAGAAGAGGTCGAGATGGCCCGTGAAGAAGGGGTTGAATTTCTTTTCCTGGCAGGCCCAGGGGAGATATACGGTCAGGAGGATGTCTCAGGGATCAGGCTTGTAAAAATGAGCCTGGGGACCGTGGATAACTCTGGCCGGAGACGTCCGGAACCCACGGGTGAGACCTTTGATCTGGATTGTCAGACAGTGATCCTGGCCATTGGGGAATCCTTAAAGATCGAGGATTTACCGTCTTCTCTGATCTGTGACGGAAATCTGGTAAAGGTAGATGATTTCGGACGGACCAACAAGGCCAGGTTTTTTGCGGGTGGAGACATAATTAATATCCCCCGTACAGTGACCCATGCCATTGGATCGGGCAGGAGAGCCGCGGCAGCCATTGATGGATTCCTTAAAGGGGTGGAGAGAGATAAGGATGGCCTGAACCATACTTCAGAGTTGGCAGACTATAATAGTTTGAACTCATTCTATTTTGATCATCGATCGAGGACAAAAGCCCATATTGTTTTGGCGGACAAGAGGGTAAGCAGCTTTAAAGAGGTCGTCTCTTCACCTTCCGAGGAAGAAGCGGTATATGAGGCTGGGCGCTGTTTTAATTGCGGCTCATGCACCGAGTGTGGCAATTGCTATATCTTTTGTCCGGACTTTTCCATCATGAAAGATCCGGACGGCTACGGTTACATTGTGGACCTTGATTACTGCAAGGGCTGTGGAATCTGTGTTCAGGAATGCCCCCGTGGGGCAATGAAAATGGAGTTTATGGAGTAAAGGAATGAGAAAAGTCCTGACTGGAAACCAGGCTGTTGCCTACGGCGCCATGCTTTCAGGTGTTGAGGTTGTGGCTGCCTATCCCATAACTCCCCAGACGACCATTATAGAGACTCTGGCTGATATGCAGGCCGAAGGCCTTGGGGATTTCGATTATATACGTGTGGAGTCGGAACACTCTGCCATGGCTGCCTGTATCGGTGCCTCAATGGGAGGGGTAAGAACATTTACTGCCACTTCCGGTCAGGGATTATTTCTAATGCATGAAATGCTTCACTATGCATCGGGTGCCCGGACCCCTGTGGTGCTGGCCAACGTTAATAGGGCCCCTGCTGCCCCCTGGAATATCTGGAGTGATCAGACAGACTCCCTTTCCCAGCGTGAAACTGGTTGGATACAGCTTTACTGCGAGGGAAACCAGGAGGTCCTGGACACAACCATCATGGCATTTAAGATTGCAGAAAAATTGAAGCTCCCGGCAATGGTCATCCTGGATGCATTTTTCCTTTCACACACATCCGAGCCGATCGAGATACCTGATAAAGAGGCGGTCAAGGACTTTCTCCCCACCTATGACCCAAAAGACATATGGTTAGATCCGGATAATCCCCATACATTTGGCGCCATTGCCATGAGCGATCCCTACATGGAATTGAGATGGCAGATCCAGAGGGATATGGAGATAGCAAAAAGCGTTATTGCAGAGGTTCACGAGGATTTTGCGCATCACTTTGGGCGGATGTACCACCAGGTGGAGGGATACCTTGCAGAAGATGCCGAAGTTTTAGTTATCTGCACAGGAACCGCTGCCTCAACTGCCAGGGTGGCCGTTGAGGCGCTCCGAGCTGAAGGGGAAAGGGCAGGGCTGGTAAAGATTAAAACCTTTCGACCATTCCCGGGTGAGGAGATCATAGGGGCACTGAAGGGAAAGAAAAAGGTGGCGGTGATTGACAGAAACTTCTCCCCTGGTGCCCAGGGAATATGGGCCCAGGAATTAAGAAGTGTCCTCTGCGAGCTTTCTGACCAGGAAAGGCCAATGGTCTATGGGTACATAGCCGGTATTGGCGGGTGTGACATAAGCGTAAAGACCATTAAAGAAATCTACTACAAGACCCTTGAAAGCCATAGACCGGACGATATTGATATGTGGGTAGGAGTCAGACATGTATAGTCTCAATCAGAGATTCGACAATATGGAGATTCCCGAAGATGAGCATATGACTGCCGGTCATGTGGCATGCGCTGGTTGCGGAGCATCCCTATCCATGCGTCTGGCCCTAAAGGGTCTTGGGAAACCGACGGCTCTTGTAGTGCCAGCTTGCTGTTGGGGCATTATTCCCGGTGCCTGGCCCCAAACGGCCATGGAGGTTCCTTTTTTCAATACCGCATTTATGACTACCGGGGCGGTCATCTCAGGGCTCAAGGCTGCTTACAGAAGAAGGGGTATGGATGATGTCTGTGTTGTGGGCTGGGCTGGCGATGGAGGGACCTATGATATTGGTATCCAGGCCCTTTCAGGTGCCGCAGAGAGAAATGAGGATGTTATCTATGTGTGTTATGACAACGAGGCCTATATGAATACAGGTGTTCAGCGCTCAGGAGGCACTCCACTGGGAGCCTGGACCTCGACCACACCGGCTAAGGCTCCAAAATCAGAGCCAAAAAAGGATATGGATGAAATAATGATTGCTCACAGAATCCCTTATATTGCTACTGCCACGGCTGCTTACCCCCATGATTTGATTGCCAAGTTCAAAAAGGCACGATCTATGAGAGGCATGCGGTATATTCATATCCTTTCCGCCTGTCCGCCAGGGTGGAAGACCCCGGAAAATATGTCTATCGAAATCATGAGACTGGCAGTTCTATCCAATATATTTCCCCTCTATGAGGTGGAAAACAGCGAGGTTTTCAGGCAGACCGTTATTCCGGATGAGGTTGAGCCGGTTAATAATTATCTGCGTTCCCAGGGAAGATTCAAACACTTGACACAGGAAGATATCCAGGTATATCAGAGGGAGGTAACGACAAGGTTTGAGCGGTTAAAAGAACGGTTTGATAGGATTGCTGTGTAACACCTCAAAAAAGTCCGGGCATTCCGACTGCTTCCCCCTTTTGCAAAGGGGGATTGAGGCCTGCCCTCCCCGTCCCGAGACCGGGACGGGATCGGGAGGCGCGACTTGGTGGTCATATGTCGTAGCCTGACCAAGCAGTTACGCTCGATCAGCCTTTTTCGCAACGTATCAAGGCCAGGTCTGGGCCAGGGGGGATTTTTCTAACACAGCCAGGGTTTTTTGAGAACTTACATTGCTGCTTGAGAATATAGCGTTTTGACATAATGGAACGAGTATGTTAATGTCTAAAAAAATAAAGAACTGATGTAACTGGCATTTATTTGACAGGATAACCCCGCGCTCCGCGGGGCAGGCATGGATTGACTTGATTTTTTTGAATTCTTGTAAATCCTTTAACTATCCTGATAGGCCGTTACTTGTTATATGAGCAAGTTATTGAGTTAAATCTTTCTGCTATAGTTTAGTTAAACTTGGCCACCGATTGATTTGAAGTTTTTTAAATACTCATTTCACATTTAAGAAAGGCCAAAAGAGATTATCTTAATTCCGTGTTGGGGATTTACCCTTAAGGTATACTGCTGGGATATCTTATTTGATTTACAGGATTATTACAATAAGGTCTTGTTTATGACTTAAAAATAGATTCCTGTTTATCTATGCCTGCCCCGCGGAACGCGGGGTTATCCTGTCTAAAAAAGAGAAACCTGAATAGTAACGAACTGATAACCAAAACAAGGGCAAGGATGATATGAAAAAACTTCGATTTATTCTGTTGATCACTTTAGGATTGTGCCTGATGGGGCAATTGAGTTGGGCCGACAGGGCCTATGTGACCGATACTTTCAAAATTACGCTGCGGACTGGCCCCAGTAGCGAGAACAAAGTCATTGCAATGCCCAATTCGGGAGAGGCAGTTGAGGTCATGGATTCTCGGGACAACTGGGCCCATGTTCGGCTCTTAGACCGTGGTCAGGGCACTGTGGAGGGGTGGGTCCTGAGTCGCTATCTAATTGATCGTCTGCCCTGGGAATTACAGACCACCAATCTTAAGGCCGAAAATGATCGTATTAAAGATAAATTGACCAGTATCCAGAGTGAACAGGGGGACGCAACCCAGCGAGAACAGAGACTCACCGGGGAATTCAAAAAGACCTCCGAGGCCCTTAAAAACTTGCAAAGCAAGTATGAATCACTAAAACAGGGCGCCAGCGAGTATTTAAACCTCAAAGAAGAGTATGATACAACACGGACAAAACTGGAGACCATCCAAAAAACCGCTAAGACCTTGACCACTGAAAATGAGCGCTTGAAGTCTTCCCAAAGGAACAGGTGGTTTGCTACAGGTGCCGCGGTTTTACTCATTGGCCTGTTTATCGGCCTGGTACTGGGAAAACGGGATAAAAAGCGCAAGTCACTGTACTATTAGTATCTTTTCAATCTTTAGCCCGGCGAGAGAAGCTAATTTGGACTGCCTGTCGTCGAAAGTAAGAAATCCATCAGCTTTAATTGATAAAGCTAAGGCGACATGCAAAATATCCAATGTCCTTGAACCTGTTTTTGCGGTGTGGTTTTTTGATAAATCAACGGCATATTTGAATACGTCAGTCCAGTCTATTTGAGGACGATAAAAAATCCCTTTACTTTCATGTCCAGCGAATCTTGCCATGACAATATGGGTTTGATCTGTGGTAATTTCGGTCCTAAATTCTTTCAGCTTGATAGCATTGTTAAACTCTAATTCATGAAAAGTAGTTATAGGAATAGCTTCATTGTTCTCTTTAAGCCAATTTGAGGCATTAAGGGAATGTTTTTCTTTGACATAGAGTTTTACGATCATACTGGTATCGACGTAGATCACTTAGAATCTATCCTCCCTGCCTTCAATAACTATTTCGCTTACCGGTTT
>JAUWMY010000261.1 GCA_030612945.1 Desulfobacteraceae bacterium | reverse complement strand
TTAACGAGATGCTTGACAAAAATGATTCTCTGATCCAGGCCATGCATGAATCCTTAGACAACGTGGCCCATGATTTACGCACGCCCATGACCCGCCTGCGCGGGGTGGCGGAACTGGCCATGCAAGACGAGCGTAATCCCGATGCCTGGTATGAAGCCCTGGCCGACTGTATGGAAGAATCCGAGCGGGTCCTGACCATGCTCAATACCCTGATGGATGTTGCAGAAGCGCAAACCGGCGCCATGAGATTGGACATGGTCGATGTGCCGGTTCCCGAAGTTGTCCGGGCCGTTGTGGAGCTTTACGATATCGTGGCCGATGAAAAGCAGGTAACTGTTACTACCCATCTACCGGATGGGTTGAGTATTTACGCAGATCGCAATCGCATTCAGCAAGTCCTTGCCAACCTCCTGGACAACGCCATCAAATACAGTGACAGCGGTGGGCACATCGATATTTCAGTTTACGAAGAGGGGGATTTTGCGGTCATCTCGGTGTCCGACCAGGGTATCGGGATTGCCCCGGGCGAAGTCAACAGGATCTGGGACCGTCTGTACCGCGGCGACCGCAGTCGATCAAAACGCGGGCTGGGACTGGGGTTAAGTTTTGTTCAGGCCATTGTTCAAGCCCACGGCGGGAAGGTCAGGGTGGAAACCAAAATGAACAAGGGATCAAAATTTTTTATCATGCTACCCAAAGCCGTCTAAATAGTGCCCATCCATAAATGGCTCACTGGACGGATTTTTCCCTTTGGTAAACAATTTCTCCATCTACAACTGTCATTTCCACCTCTACGAAAGGCCAACGATCAGGGGAGAGCTTGAGAAAGTCCTGGTTATAAATGGTAAGATCGGCCCATTTGCCGGGGGAAAGGATTCCAAGATGATCCTCTTTCCGGGAAGTCCAGGCCGGTTGAAGTGTAAAAGCACTTATGCATTCATCCGCACCAAGTTTTTCCATGGGAAACCATCCGCTATGTGGTTCTCCGGCAAGATTTTGGCGTGTAACCGCCCCGTGGAAACTCAACAGGGGGTTTATCGATTCTACCGGGGCATCCGATCCGAATTGTAAAGGAATTCCGGCATTGAGGAGGGATTTCCAGGCATAGGCAAACCGGCATCGGTCCGTGCCCCATTTCTTAATTGCCACTTTCCAATCTGAGCAAAGAAAAACCGGCTGTACAGAGGCAGTCACCCCCAGATCCCGAAAAAGGGCAAGGTCCAGGGGCCTGAAAAGCTGTACATGCTCAATGCGATCTCTTCTGGCTCCGGGATAGCTTTTCCTGGCCGAAGCGACCGCTTCCAGAACGTTGGTGACGGCTTTATCTCCGATGGCATGAATCGCGACATCATAGCCGTGACAATATGCCGCAGTGATCTTTTCGTGAAGTTCTTCGGGGCTGAGACATGCAATTCCATATTTCTGCGGTGCATCGATATAGGGCTCATGGAGCAAGGCCGTGGCCGAGCCCAGGGAACCGTCAGCAAAAAGCTTTACATGGCCAGCCCAGAGCCGGTTTCCGTCGATACCCGTTCCGATCTTCCTTGACACCGCTTCTTCAAGTTCATCGGAGGGAATACAATGGTACACCCGGAGCTTAAGCTTACCCTCTTTTACAAGTTCCTCCAGGGCCGTCCATTCCAGCAATGTCTCACAGGAATGCACTCCCGTAATCCCGAACTGCAACGCTTTTCGCTGAGCCTCAAGGGCTGCTCTTTTTCGATCTTCCAGGCTGAGCGGGGGAATATGATTTTCAATGATACTGAGGGCTTCGCGAATCAATCCTGTGGGTTCACCGCTGACAGGGTCTCGCTCAATTCTTCCGCCCGGAGGGTTCCGGGTTTGCGTGTTGATCCCTGACCGGGCCAGTGCCAGGGTGTTGGTCCATAAGCTGTGACCGCACACACGGACCATCGCTGTCGGATTGCCGGGCGTCAGATCATCAAGGTCATGACGGGTCGGCTCTCTCTTCTCCGCCCACAGGTGCTGGTCCCACCCCCGTCCGATGATCCATTCTCCTGGCTTGCTATACTGCGCGGCTTGTCTTATTCGCTCGCGACAAGCAGCCAGGGAAGAGAGACCCCGCAAATCAATCCACTGAAGCACCTGACCAAATTTGACCAAATGACAATGCCCGTCAATGATTCCCGGTATTATCAACCGGCCTGGCAATTCTATCACGCAAGTGCCGGAAGAGCAGCTTTTTTTTACCGCTTTCCTGCTTCCGACTTCCAGTATCCGGTTATTACTAATGCGGATGGCTTCAGCCCAGGGCTGCACGGGATTATTGGTAAAAATCCGTGCGGAAAAAATGGCAAGATCCATAACATATTCCTTTATTGGCAAAACATTTAAATTGCCACTATGACACCAAGTCTCGAAGAAAGAATTGCAATTATGTCCTTAGTGTCTTCGTGCCTTTGTGACAGTTTTTCCGGATGTCCGGGTTGGGTTCTATTTACAATAAAATACTCCAGGTATAGCACCTGTGTGATTTGATTCTTCAATCACTACGACACCGTTTACTATAACTGTCTGGAGTCCTTCCGGAAAACGGCAGGGGTTATTGTATGTAGCCGTATCGCTAAAGGTTTTCGGGTCAAAGAGCACGGCATCTGCCCGGAACCCTTTTTTTATGAGGCCTGCATCCTTAAGTTTGAGACGACGGGCTGTCAATCCGGTCATCTTATGAACGGCCTCTTCCAGGGTCAGGACCTTGAGTTCCCGGACAAAACGGCGGATCACCCTAGGAAAGGCTCCATAGAGTCGGGGATGGGGTTTGCCCTGAGAAAAGCTGCTGTCCGACCCCACCATGGCAAAGGGAAGCTTGAGAAATGCTGCCACATTTTCTTCATTCATGGTCTCAGAGATTATTTTGACCCTGTTGCCATCCTGTTCAATGAGGGCAAGGATGAGCTCAAAGGGATCCACCTTTCTCTCATGGGCTATCTCTGCAACGGTTTTCCCCTCCACCTCTTTGTGTTCCATGGAATGGACATGGGAGATGGTGATCTTCTCCCACCCTGCATTGTGGTGCATGTCCTCCCAGCCCGGGACTCCGTATTTGATGTCATGGATGATCTTCTTTCTCTGTATACTGTCCTGCAACCGTGGGACAAGTTTTTCCATGCCGCCCTCAATGGCCCAGGGAGGAATCAGGGCCGTCAATGAGGTACTGGAGGAAAAATAAGGGTATACGTCACAGGTCAAATCTATACCTTTTTCTCTGGCATTTAACAATTTTTCAATAACCTGCTCTGCAAGGCCCCAGTTCCCGTTACCCGTTATCTTAAGATGGGAAATTTGAACCGGAATACGGGCATGCTCTCCAATGGTAATCACTTCATCAATGGCGGCAAGGACACCTTCTGCCTCATTGCGCATGTGGGAAGCATAAAAACCGCCTCTCTTCCCTACCACACGGGCAAGCTCAATCAGTTCCTGGGTCTGTGCAAAGATGCCTGGAGCATAAATGAGTCCTGTGGACATGCCCAGTGCTCCCTGGTCCATGGCAGCGTCCAGAAGGGTTTTCATGTGCTCCATCTGGCCGGTATCCGGAACCTTATCCGAAAAGCCCATGGCAGCAATGCGAAGTGTGCCGTGTCCTATAAGCCCCATTACATTGATTGAGAGCCCCTTTTTTTCGAGCAATGTCCTGTAATCCTTAAATGAAGATCCCTCCATGGAATCGCCATATTTTCCCAGATTGCTCAAGGCATCTGCCATGGCCATATCCTTTGTCGCTGGCTCCAGGGGGACTAAAGAGGTACCGCAGTTTCCCACAACTTCCAAGGTCACACCCTGTTGCAATTTGATCTCGGCAAGGGGGTTGTCCAGCAAAGAGACATCTGAATGGGTGTGGATATCTATGAACCCCGGAGCAATGACCAGTCCTGAAGCCTGGATTGTCTTCCGAGCTTTTTCTGCCGAAATGGAGGGTTCAATGGCAGTAAACCGTCCGTTTTTCACACCCACATCCCCTGTCCACCCCGGTTCTCCAGTTCCATCGATGATGGTAGAGTGTTTTATAAGTATGTCATACATGTTTTATGTTTTCCGTTTGAGGTATCGATACTACAGATCTCGTTAAGTGGTTAAGAAGTTGAGTTGTTAAGTAGTTGTTCTCGTTTGTTTTTGTACAGCTTGCATGAAAATTTGACACTCGTAGAATTCAGGAATTTAGGAATTTAGGAATTTAAATATGAATCTTTTCCTTATCTTAATCCCTCAATCCCTAAATTCACAATTCCTCAATTTGGCTTTATATAGCCATTATGATGAGGATGGTGTCCAAAAATCGGACCTAGTTCTTAAATCAAATAACGAGGTCTGTAATATAGGTTTTAAATTAATATTCCCCCCTGCTGTACATTATTTTTCTTGACAATGCAATTAATAAATGCATTAATGCGTACATTAATGCATTTATTAATTAATTCAACGATATAAAGAAAGATGAAAAAAGAAAATCTTGAAGAATTTGCCTACAATTCAATTATAAAATTAATCCTTGAAAATCATTTCAGACCTGGAGATTTTCTTCTCGAATCCGAGATAACTGAGCTTTTAAACCTGAAAAGTCGAACACCGGTTCATCATGCACTGGGGCAGCTTGTGGCAAAAGGATTTCTCGATAAAAAGAATAAGAAAGGATGTTTTATTCCCTCGTTAACCCCTGAAGATGCGGAACATGTTTTTTTTGCACGTGAAAATATAGAGTTTCAGACTGCAGCATCAGCCGCTATCCATGCATCGGATGAGGAGATTGAC
>JAUWMY010000064.1 GCA_030612945.1 Desulfobacteraceae bacterium | reverse complement strand
CGTTCGACCTGCCCGCAATGCCTTTGGGTCGTCTCGGTAGAATGTCCTTGTGTCTTGGCCCGGTGTCAATGATCATTCCACTATCCTTTGTGATGCATGGCAGGCGGGTGTTCGATGTTTATTTTTTTTACTCCCTCCTGTGCAAAAACAACTTAGCGCTTATGGGAGGGTCCTCTGCTGCCCGACTGATGAATCGCCTGCCTCCGGACCCGGGCTGGTCTCATGAATATAGGCAAGCGCGGTATTTACCTCTTCCTCTTTTCTGGCCGGTGTGGGGATTGTGTCTGCAAATTTAACCAGATCAGCCTGCCGCAGTAGGGGTAAAAGTTTTCGATCCTGTTCGCTATTTAGACACGAGGTGATCTCTTCTGTGGTGAATTCAGCGGCCGGAAAACCTCTTATGGCCTCCAGGTATCGCCTCATTATTTCAGAAAAACGGAAATAGAATGCCTTGGCTTGCCCCTTCTCAAAAAGACCCTGGGCCTCCAGGTGTTCAATCTCCTTTTTTGCCCATACATGCGCCGGATCCTGAGCCATGGCTGAGAGCTCCTTGCGGCGCATCCTGTGGTACCACCAGAGAAGGCCAAACACGATCAGTAAAAGCCCAGCTATAGCGACGACCCATGGTAAGTATTTCCACCATAGATGTGTTGTGGGAATAATCCCCTGGATGGGCCTGAGTTCAGCTTCTTCGGGTTTTTCTCCCAGGTTAGACAACACAGTAAGTGATACCGGATCAGTTGTCAGCACCTGGGTCTTTCCATCTTTGTCCAGATAACTCACGAAGATTGGCCCCGTCTTCCATGAACCCAGGTGGTCCACTAACAGGGTGATCCTGATCTCATCCGGCCCTATTTCACGGTCCATGGGGGTAAGGTCCTCAAGACCCTTTATTTCCGGAATATCAGAAAACCCTGCTCCCTCAGGAAGACGATAGCTGAGTGTGAGGATCACCTTACTGCCCACTCTGGCCGAATCTCGATCCAGGGAAGCGGTCAGGGTTGGGCCAGTATCCCTGATATCATCCTGGGACCATAACATGACGGGGCATAGAGGGATAGCCAACACGACAAATAAGAGAATGCGGAAAAAAGGCCTGTAAAACAGGCCACCTTCTCGGCGTAACTTCCTGGATACAAATCCCTTTAATTCCCAAATCCGAAATCCGAAATCCAAAATCGTCACAACCGTTTTCTCCTCTGATCAAAAAGGCGTGTCAACGGCTCAACTATCGGCCCATCTGTGGACAAATCTACCAGGTCAACCCCTGCCCTTCTAATGAGTTCAGAGAGGTAGGAAGCCTGCTCTTTGCGCGCATTTCGCCACTGTTCCTTCAGCCGCTTACTTCGAGTATTAATCAACGCCACATGCCCGGTCTCAGGATCTCGAATGGTGACCAGACCCACATCGGGAATGGCGTCTTCCGCAGGGTCAGATACCCTGATAATTGTAAGGTCATGCTTCCTGGCTGTCAGCCTCAATGACCTCTCAAAACCTGTATCCATGCAGTCTGATATGAGAAAAACAATGGCGTGGCGTTTTACAACCCGGTTTAAATAGGTAAGGACACCGTCTATGTTGGTGGTTAACTCCCTGGGTTCATAAGTGAATATCTCTTTTATCAAACGCCACACATGGGACGCCCCTTTTTTCGGGGGGATATATTTTTCCACCTGTGAGCTGAACAGGATGGCACCCACCTTGTCATTGGTCCTGATGGCCAGAAATGCCAGCATTCCTGCAACCTCGGCCAGGAGTTCTCTCTTGAATTTCTTTTTCGTGCCGAATAAATGGGAGCCGGAAAGGTCCAGCACAAGGATAACAGTAAGTTCTCTTTCCTCGTGAAAGACTTTTACAAAAGGATGGCCAAATCGGGCAGAAACGTTCCAGTCAATGGTACGTATGTCGTCACCGGGCTGGTATTCCCGTACCTCGGCAAACTCAATCCCCCGGCCTTTGAAGGCACTTTCATACTGGCCTGCAAAAAGGTTATTGGCCAGGCGGTGGGTCTTGAAGTGAAACCGTTGTATCTTTTTGAGCAGTTCCTCCGGGAGCATCTCAAGGGACCTCGATCCGTTCCAGGAAGAACTCAATCAGGTCATCGGTGCTTTTTCCTTCTGCCTCGGCCTCATAGCTCAAGATTATCCTGTGCCGAAGCACGTCCGGGGCCATGGATTTGACATCCTGTGGAGTCACATAGCCCCGACCATTCAGGAACGCGTGGGCACGTGACGCCTGGTCGAGCCATATGGAGGCCCTGGGCGATGCCCCGTAACTGATCATGGGACCTATATCAAGACCAAACTCCTCTGGGTTTCGTGTGGCCCTGGAGATACGCAGAATATAGTCCACAATTTTTTCTTCCATATGGATAGATCGAATCACCTTCTTAACCAACTCAATCTGGGAGACCTCCACAACACCCTTCACATTTTCAGTGACCGCATTATTGAACCGATCCATGATCTCCTTTTCTTCCATGGCCGATGGATAATCCACCTTGATCTTTAACATAAATCGATCAATCTGTGCCTCGGGAAGCGGATATGTCCCCTCTTGTTCAATAGGATTCTGCGTGGCGAGGACAAGGAAGGGATTATCAAGCTGAAAGGTCGTACCTCCAATGGTCACCTGCCTCTCCTGCATTGCCTCCAAAAGAGCGCTCTGTACTTTGGCCGGCGCCCGGTTAATTTCATCTGCAAGAATAATATTGTGGAAGATAGGGCCTTTTTTTATTTCAAAGGAACCATTGTCAGGTCGGTAGACCTGGGTGCCCAGGATATCTGCGGGGAGTAAATCGGGTGTAAACTGTATTCTCTGAAACGTTGTCCGGATTGTCGCTGCCAGAGTTTTAACAGCCGTTGTTTTGGCCAGGCCCGGAAGTCCTTCCAAGAGCAGGTGGCCATCGCACAAAAGCCCTATCATCATCCTTTCAATGAGATTTCTCTGGCCGACTACAACCTTTCCCATTTCCGCTATAATCTGCCGGAGAACCAGGCTCTCTTTTTCGACATTTTGGGTAATCTCCTGAATATCCATTGACAACCTTCCTTCCTATATTAATTTTGATTTATTTTTCCCAGAACACAGCTCATTTCTTGAATATAGGCGCTTATTAGCATACGCGCAAATTTAAAACAAGATGAACGGCAATTTTCATTATACCCTTAGCAGTCATAAGCTGGATTTCAGTTATTACAGCCCTTTAACTTTTTTTGATTCAGAGGGATACTTCAAAAAGGCTTCAAATTTCATGAATAAATATCCGTTTTTCAGCATCCAATGTTCGGGAGATTTCAACGATCCTCATGTGATGGGTAAAAAGTATAACCTGGTTGTTTTCCGCCAGCTCGGCCAGTGCCTTGAGTGTAGCTGTAGCGCGTTCATCGTCAAAGTTAATCAGAATATCGTCAACAATAAAAGGCATGGATTCGCTGGACTTCATGCGCCATTCCAGGGTTGCAAGTCGCAAGGCAAGATATAGCTGATCCCGGGTACCGTTACTCATCCCCTCCACCTTGACCCAAGCCCCATCCGGGCGAACTCCGATAAGGATTGCCTTTCCCTGGTCGTCGATATCCGTACGTAGCCCGGTAAAGGAGCCCAGGGTGATTTTCTTAAAATAACCGGACGCTATCTTAAGCACAGGGTCCTGATGTTCGGCTGTGTAGCTTTCAATCACATCCAACAGTATCTTGATCGAGAGCTTAACACGTATGAAACGCTCGGTCAGACGTCGGATCTTAGCTAACACCTGTTGCGAGGCGTCTGCAAGCTCCGCCGCGCTGGCGCTGCCGTCCATTTTTGCCATTTCATTTTTTTCCCGCCCTATGGTCTCTGTAAGCTGCTGGATTTCAGGATCAAGCCTGTCCTCGATCTCATGAGAAAGCGCTTGAATTTGTCCCGGGAGGGCATCAGGATCAACGTCCTGTGCCTGCCGCTCAAGTTCTGAAAATGACACCCCCTCGGCAATTTGCGCCAGAGTGGACTCCAAATCAGAAAGTTTCTCTTTCATTTGCACGTATTCGTGGGAGCGCTGCTCGGCTTCATCCAGTTTTTCTTCTTTTTCACAACCTGCCATCTCAAGAAGAGCGGCCATCCGCACCTTGTTGCTGGATAAAGATATTTGTGCTTGAAGGATATCCTTTTCAAGGGTTTCGATTTCTTCAAGATACTGTTTCAAAACCGCTTGATCCTGACGCGCACCATTAAGACGAGCCTGGAGATCGGAAACAGCTTGAACTATCTCAGAATTTTGAAGATCGGTAGCGACCTGCTCAAGCAGATGTGCCAGGTCCTTCTCAAAATTATGATTGTCCCGATCAATTCCGTCAATACGTTTACGGAAATCTTCCGCATCCTCCAGTTTATCAAAGCAGCTTTGCAGGGTGTCGATAAAATCGTTTGTCTCGTCAGGGTTCGTACCGGGGCCGAGTCCCAGCGGAGTTAAAGACTCTGCCCATTTGGACCTCCATCGGTCGAGTTTCCCCTCAGCTTTTTTTCTTTCATTTTCAGCAATTCTCAGGGCCTCTTGGAGATCATCAATCTTGCTTTCCAGCTTTTCCCGCTTAGTCTGATCGCTCTTAATGGAATCCAAAAGTGTTTCAGCATGGAGGAGAACCGGAGTTAATTCATGTCCTTTAAAGTCCTGATTATCACCCAGTTTTTGGAGTTCCTGAATCAGCTTGTCTCTCAGTTCTCGCTGGTGTTTTTCCTTTTCGACAATTTCTCCAGTAGCCTTTTCAGCCTCCCCTACCTTGAAACGAAATTTTTCGAAGCCGGAAAGCCATTGTCTCATCTCGCGCGGTGACAATGGAATAATACCGCAGGTTGCCCAGAGTTCATGCCACCGATGATCGGCATGGGCGAGATCCGAGTCGAGTCCCTTAGCCTCAATATCCAGGCCTGAACGACGGTTTTCAATATTTTCGATTTGTGATTTTAGTGAAGCGTGTTTCTGAACACGGTCTGCTTCCCGGCGCAGTCTATCTGCCGTCTGGTCTGAGAGACCGACGAGCTTTTCATAAGTATCGGGTAACGGAGCCTCTGGAGAAAACACATTGGCTTCTTCGGCAACATCTTCATCCTCTATCCACTGTCGTCTAAGCAGTTGCCACCCCAAATCCCGCCTGGATCGAATCTGAATCAACCCCTTTTCGGCAGGCACCTCTCCGGCATACTGTATCTCTTGTACCTGGGTCGAAAGCTGATGGAATTCTGCCTCTAACTTCTCCTTCTCTTTTTGAATTTGTTGGGTGTTATCATGGATCGAACCCAATTCTTCCTCAAAGCGGTTCAATGTTTCCTGCATGGGAATAGCCAATTTCCCCACCTGCTCTATGGGACCGCTCAAAAGGCCCAGATGGCTCAGTTCATCCTTGCAACTCTCATTTACAATCTTCAATACACGTCTTCTGTCGTTCAAATCGACATCCAGATCACCGACCTTTTGTGCCAGCTTGACCGCCTGAACCAGGTCCTGAGGATCGCGTGCAGAGGGTAGTTGGGAAAAATCTTCACGGGTTTTCTCCAATGCTGTTTCATGTTTTCGGATTTCACGATCTGACTGTTCGATGTTTTGGACCAGGGCCTCATATCGGGTGCTAAGGTTATGGATTGCTTTCCTTTTTGAGAGGCCTGGCCGCAGCGTTTCGGCCTGGTCTAACGTCAAGTCGGGACGAATCTGCTTCAACAGAGCCGCTGCATCGGTCTTGTGACTAATCTTCATGCCTTCCAGCCTGGGCCGGTCGCCCATGGCTTTGCGGTATTCCCCCAGACGTTGATACATTCCTTCAATCTCATTGGCCCGATTTAGGAGCTCTTGTTGAAGAGAAACCCCTGCCCTTTTTTTCTGAAGTCCCTCAAGCCTGGAACTTGATGCATCGAGACGGTTTGCAACTTCATTTCTTTCCTGTTCAAGGTTTTTGCGTTGTTCCCTGAAATCTCCAGGCAATAAAATTACTTCGCCAAGACTTGCCAGTTTTTCCATCAAGATCTTATGCTGACTAAGATGAGGCAACGCTCGCCGCAACCGCTCAAGGCGATGTTTTTCACGGTCTTTTTCTCCGCGCAGGGCTTTGGTTTCTGCCTGGCCCCGTTCCGCCTTTTGGAGTGCTCTTCTATGCTCCTGCCACTCCCGGCTGGAGAGAAGAGCTTGCTTCATTTGTGTTTGTAAATCTCGGTATTGAGAAAGGGCTTCATTAATAGCCTTCGTGGATGCACGTGGCCTGAAAAGGTCATCTCCTTCCTTTTCAAGTTCCTCAAGAAGCGCATGCAAGGATGTAAGCCCTGCACCTGCAGCAAAAATAGCCTGCCCTACATCTCCCTTCTGGTCGAGTATATCCTGACCACCGCGAATTAGGGCCTCATGATCAATCCCGTAGAGAGACTCGAACATTCCCTGTTCCATACCCTGCAGAAACGGGGCAAGAAGTATTGGATCAAGGGGATTATCATTTTGATCGAACAGATCGGATTTCATTTTTTTCCGACGGAAGAGCGTAAGCTCATGGCCGTCTTCTCTCTGAAGGCAGCCACCGATCAGAAGTTGGTCATAAGAGTGAAGAAAATTATCATTGGTTCGCGGTGGGATGCCGAAGAAAAGAGAATTGAGTGCACGGAGGCAACTGCTTTTGCCGGCCTCATTGGGACCATATACAATGTGCAATCCTGGATACTCCGACGAGAAGTCAATCAAGCAGTCGGCAAAAGGGCCAAATGCCCTGAGATCGAGCTTTTTAATCCTCATGACGCCCCTCCTGTCGCAGCATTTTGCCCACCAATAGCTCTTTGACATCTTCACACAGGGTCTCCATCTCTTCCTCTCGAAGATTAAAGGGATCTTCATCGCTCAGGAGGTCTGGAGGGAGTTTACTGCGTAGCTGTTCAAATTCCGGCTTGAGGTCAAGGAGACGTGGGCTTCCGAGTCTGAGGTCTTCAACTGCCTTAATGAGGACAGATATAGGGGATCCGTCCCCAGAAACCTTATCGGGAAAAACTTTTTTACTTGTGTGGATAAGGATTTTTTCAAGCCAGACCTCGATTAGGCCCGCAGCAATCCCCCTGAACTCTTCCATCCAGTGGGTTTTCCTTTCGTGGAGGTGTCCATGAATAGACGTTACACCTTCCACAATCAGACGAATTGCAATTGGGCGACTTTCAGCCCGGCCAAGTTCGTCTTCCAAGGCCTGTCGCACTCGATCGAGACAATCTTCATGTGTTTCGCACTCGTTTAGATCAACCCGACAAACTGCCCAGCGCAAGACGTCAATATCGCGATGCTCGACTTCCAATACCTGCCCTTCGTCCACAGTAACCATCGTACAACCCTTGGGTCCGATTTCGCGAATGTGTCTTCCCTGGATGTTTCCCGGAAAAATGATCCATGGTTCCCGGGATACTTCCTCACGCTGATGAACATGTCCCAGCGCCCAATACTGATATCCCTTGGACCGCAGTGCATCCAATGTACATGGGGCATAAGGCTCATGCCCTGGTCTACCCGTCAGGGCCGTATGCAAGAGCCCGATGTTGAAAAGGCCATATTCTCCTTGAGGGTAATTTTGTGTCAGATCTTCGGAAACTATCCGTGAGGGGAAACTCTGGCCGTGTATAGCCACATTGAGGTTATCAAGGATTCTGGTTTCTGCCTTTTTGTGGGAAAAAAGTGTTACGTTGTCGGGAAGGTGGAGGGCGCGAGAGATTTGGCTGGCAGCATCATGGTTTCCGGATACAATAAAGACCTGAATACCAGCATCTCTTAGCAGGCCCATTCGATTTATGAAATAAATGCCGGTGTTGTAATCCTTCCAGTCCCCGTCAAAGAGATCACCCGCTAAAAGGACGAAAGCCGCTTCTTCCTGGATAGCAAGATCCACGAGATTATCGAAGGCGCGTCTCACTGCCCCCCTAATCTGGTCTATAGGAGCGTCCTGGTAGACTTCCAGCCCTTTCAGAGGGCTATCAAGATGGATATCGGCGGCATGCAAAAATCGGAACATGTTGTCCCCCTACTGAAATGATTATTTTTCTGAATATTACATATAATAACAAAGGTGTTTGACAGAGACGGAGATGATCATATCGAGATTGCAATGTTCCAACTGCCGATTGACTTGTCGTGAACCCTCCTGGCGAACTGTTAAGAATTTCTTAATAGTTGCCTCCGGGGTTAGTTCTCCTTCCCCATAGATATTCCGAATGTGCATACTGATATTGGGGACCTTCGTCTGGAGCAGCTCCGCAATCATCTGCTGTGTGAGCCAGACGGTCTCGTTTTGAAGGCAAACTTCAAGTTTCACCTGTCCGTCTTCGGTCTGATACAGCAGAAACTCTCCGCTGGTTTCTCTGGGCGCAAGTTCATTCATCCCCTGGCCCTCCTCTTTGGAATGTCCCCCTTTTAACATTCTGATTGTTTGGACCTGGCCCTTAATAACTTTTCCATTTTATTACAGACCAATTGATGTCTTCCTTCTCACTCAACTTCTTTGCTTTTAAATAGGACCACCAGAGGATGTCAAAAATCCGTATCTTTGTTAGGCATTTGATGTTGTTTTGCTCCGACCCGGCTTCACATTTAAAAAGTCATTTCACAATCAACACACCTTATGCTCTTATCAAGTTTTTCACTTGTTTGCGTATGTCCTCTTTTTCCTATTTTGTCAATTGTGTAGGTCACCACTATTTTCTCATATTCATTTTATCCTGAACCCCTTATTTCTTATGCTTGTTCATAAGCTCCTTAATATCGTCCAAATTGACTGAGATGGCTCCCATCTCAATTAGAGACCTATTATAATCGCTTTCAAAGGTGTAAAGAGTCTTTTTATAATAGCAATGATTTCATGGCAGAGCTGTTCGAGCTTTCCTCCCGCCTCTGCGTAGGTGACAAAGACCGCATTAGCCGGCATCCCGTAAATATCGGGCCAGATCATAAGACCGCAAAATAAGCTCTCCGGGACACTTGACGGAACAAAAAAAACCGAGCAGGGGCTTTTCGAGGATTTCTAAATTTCCGAGAGCCCAGATCTTTGGGAAAAGAGCGCGGGCCTTTCTGGTTCTAAGATCGGAGGGATAATCCTTGCTTTTTGGCCGTATGATGTTGATATTAAAGGGCATAATTTCGTGCCAATCCCTAATTCTATGCCTAAATTTAGGCATAGAATTAGGCATAGAAAGTCTATCCAGAATTTATCCTGGCAAATTCTGGATAAATGCTGGTTATATTGGGTTTTATGGATTCTATTAGTAATTCTATTAGTAATTATTGCTAATAGAATTTATAAATCGCCCCTCTTTATTTTTCTCATCTGATTTTGGAAATCCCTGATATTTTTAGGCCGCTTCCCTCTCAAAATAATGTTCCCCATGGGTTTTAAAATCATCGAGATCGACAAATTGTTTGTCTAATGCGCTGGTAATCCGCTTCCTGTCCTTTTTGCTCAAGCCTTCGAAATCTTCATGAACAGCAACACTCTTGAAGGGAATACCGGCTCTATGGAACTCAAGACATGAGATAGTGGTCAGTCTGGCTTTTGTATCGTCCTTTACTCCGAAAAGGTATAATGGCCTGGGAGATCCATTGAAGCAATAATCCACTTCCAGATCGTCCCTTTCCGGAATTGGCAGAACCTTGGGTTCTGGTTGATACCGGACAAGTTGCTCGTTGATGAACTCATCAAGCAACTCGTAGAATAGGCTTTTGATGACTTCCCGCTTGTAAAGCTTCATATTTGAGACCTTGCCCACGGCCTGTGCAAATTGTAAAATGGAAGGGTAAAGAACCTCAAGGTCTGCCTCAAGATAAAGCCGCCCCTCATTTTCAAGGAGGCGATTTTCGGTTAGCATTTTCTCAAAAATTCGTCTTTTGT
>JAUWMY010000459.1 GCA_030612945.1 Desulfobacteraceae bacterium | reverse complement strand
TTTCCTTTAATACTAAACCAATATGCACACTCACTGGCGTCTATTCAAAAACCACTCAATGTCTGTCTCCGCCGCCAAAGGACTGGCGGTGGATGACACCTTGCCTCAATCGGTGGCGCACAATAACTCCCCACCCATTCTAAACCTCTACACCTTTGTTCCGTCGGTCAATGTAGGGAAATACCAGGACATTGAGTCGGCCCTGCAGCTTGACAGATGCCGTGCGCGTGGCATTGAATTCAGCCGTAGAAGTACGGGGGGTGGGACTGTAATTATGGGACCTGACATCGTAGCACTCGGGCTGGGCATTAGTGTGGATTATCCTGGTCTAAAGAAGGGGGTCGGCGGGGTTTTTGAGTCCTTAAGCCTTGTCCTGATAAGGGCACTTGAAAAACTGGGCGTTCAGGCCTATTTCCAGCCCAAAAATGACCTGGAGGTGGGTGGTAAAAAAATTGCCGGGCTTTCTGCCGCATCGGAGGAGGGCAAAAGTTTGCTCTTTCATACGAGCCTTCTGGTGGATTTTGATATCGCCTTAATGACCGATATTATGAATACGCCTCTGATCAAGATCCGCGACAAGGGGTATAACTGCTTCAGCCAGCGCATGACCACGGTGAGGCAGGAACTTGGCCAGGATGTTACCGTAAGCAAGGCGATGGGAGCCGTTCAAGAGGCATTTGAAGAGGAATTCAACATCCGTTTCAAGGAGGACACCCCGGATGCGTGGGAAGAGAAGACAATCCAGCGATTCATTGAGGAAAGATATACAAATCCGGAATGGATCTTTTCCCACAAGCACCCAAGGGCCAGAATGGGCATAGGGCAACTAAAGAGCAAAGGCGGTCTTCTGGAGATCTATCTTTCGCTCTCGGGCGGCTCCATTGAAAATGTCCTGATAACTGGTGATTTCTTCTCCACAAGTGCAGACATACACCGGCTTGAAAATGCTCTCAAATGGACTTCTGCCCGCAAAGAAAGTATAGAAAAGAACCTGTCATCCGTATGGCGTGAGGATATGATTTACGGCCTGGATGTGTCAACTCTTACCAGCGCCATCTTGAAGGCCAAGGAAAACCAGGTAAGACTTTGATTTTTCTCTCGCAGGGATCACAGAGAAACACAGACTTTTTGTCTTCGCGTTCTTTGCGTCTTTGCGGTGAATTAATAAAAATGGACAAACAACAAAGCCCCGAATATGCAAAAATGAGCCAGGCCACGGCTATTTCTCTCGGACTGGTCAGGGGAAGAATGTATCGTGGTGCGGTCAACAGGTGCGTCAATCTGCTGGCCCATTATCCAGAGGGCTGTTCTGCCAACTGCGCCTATTGCGGTCTTGCTAAAAAGCGGCCCGGAACTTACCACGACAAGAGCTTTATCCATGTCCCATGGCCTGTCTTTCCCATGGGCCAAATCATTAGCGCCATCAACAATGCCCCCTCCTACATAAAGCGCACATGCATCTCCATGATAACCAACGGAAAATGCCGCCAGGCAACCCTTGAGATGACCCGGCGGTTGAAAGATGAGACTGCACTTCCAATATCCATCCTCATTGCCCCCACCATCCTCCACGAAGACGACCTGGCTGAGATGAAAAAGAGCGGGGCTGATAAGATCGGGGTGGCCGTTGATCTCGCCACACCGGAACTGTTTGACAAATATCGTGGAAAAGGGGTTTCCGGCCCTCACAAATGGGAAAAATACTGGGAGATCATGGAAACGGCCCTTGACATCTTT
This sequence comes from Desulfobacteraceae bacterium, assembly GCA_030612945.1. Lineage (GTDB taxonomy): Bacteria > Desulfobacterota > DSM-4660 > Desulfatiglandales > Desulfatiglandaceae > 4484-190-2. Next base: position 1,320 of record JAUWMY010000459.1, on the reverse strand, counting down.
GGGCATCCAAATGTGGGGGCTCATCTTATGGTAGGGATGGGGGAAACAGAAGAACAGATGGTCTCCATCATGAACAGGCTCTGGCAGATGGGCGTGGTGAATCACCTCTTCTCTTTTTTTTCCGAGAAAGATTCCAGACTGGCTGACAGGCCCCAGCCACCCTGGCCTGTCTATCTGAGGATTCAATTGGCACGCTACATTATCGAAGAGGAACTGGTTGGCAACCAGGATATGAGTTTTGACAAGGCAGGCCACATTATTGATTTCGGCCTTGCCTCTGACCTTCTGGCGAGTATTATCAGCTTTGGTAAAGCCTTCATGACCGGCGGGTGCCTTGGCCCGGATGGACAGGTGGCCTGCAACCGGCCATTTGGCAACTGCCTGCCAGATGTGAATCAATGGAACTATCCGTATCCTCCCAACGAAGAAGAGCTCGACCTCATCCGGCAGAATATCTTTAATGTTGAATAGTTACCGCATAGTTCTGTAACTTCTCAATAATTTCGGGTGGATTTTATCCGTAAGGATTTTGTAAAAGGCTTACGCCTAAATTCCGAAAAGCTGTACAGCCATTGTCATTCGCTCAAGGCAATAATCCGATTGTGAGCGCCCTAACTTATTGAGAAATTACATAGCTCTGCGTTAAAAAAGAATTGTAGGTTGGGTTGAGGCTCGAAACCCAACATAATGTCCATTTTGGTAAAAAAGTTTTTGACACAATATTTGGAAGGTGATAGGTTAAAAAATTACAATTGGGCCGTTAGCTCAGTTTGGTAGAGCAGCGGACTTTTAATCCGTTGGTCGGGAGTTCGATTCTCCCACGGCCCACCATATTCGGATACTGGATACTTCGGTAAAAAGATACATTGGACCCTCTCTGAGGTGAATACCTCGACGGTGACCATTTTTACGCTATAAACCATTTTGTTCAGATAGCGTCCCCATCGTCTAGTCCGGTCCAGGACACTGGCCTTTCACGCCGGCAACACCGGTTCGAATCCGGTTGGGGACGCCAATGTATTTTAACAGGGGATTTGCTTTATATTCATGGCAAGTCCCCTTTTTTTAACCATAAAGGCATGAAAGAACGTAAATATTCGGGTAACCGGTATTATTGGGAATGTCAAGGTGTGCAGAGTCTTTTTTTGAAGTCAAGCGAAAGTGGGAATAGGAAGATATCTTTTTTTGGAAGAGAAGCCGAATTATGGACATCAAGTTTTCCACGTCCTTTAGTTTGGCCTACATATAGCCAGTTTGCTGCTTTGTAGCAGGTACCATGGAAGCGGTGAGATTCTACGAATGTTTCCAAAAGAACCGGTT
>JAUWMY010000213.1 GCA_030612945.1 Desulfobacteraceae bacterium | reverse complement strand
TCCAGAGGACCAGCGTCTTTTTTTGGGTGTTTCCGGGGCGGAACTGGGTTTAAACAGCTATCTTGGCCAGGAGATTGACGACCGTATGGGTTCATTCCGGATCAGGATAGGACCGGTTGATGCCGATACCTTCCATGATTTTCTGCCGAATACCGGTAAGTTTGATACAATGGCAGAGCTTATACGCATATACTTGGACAAGCCTTTGATATGGGAAAACGAAATGATTTTAAGCGCTAATGAAGTAAGGACGGCCTGCCTTGGCGAACAGCGCTGGTCACACCTTGGCTGGGATACCTGGGTATTTTCTGATGAAAATTGTCCACATGATGTAAGCGCAAGATTTCAAGGGGAATTTCATAAATTTCCCACAATTTCCGGTAGGGCAAGGTTGTAGGGCAATGATTCAGTCTTGCATAGTTTCAGCTTACAAAAATGCTGTAGGGCAAGGCTTTAACCTTGCGTGTATAAAGCAAAGCTAAAGCTTTGCCCTACGGTTTTCCCTTAGAAAGGAGGAATTTCATGATTACCGTAGATATTAAATCCTTACTTATTCATCTCAACCCTTTTTGCACCAACGTGCTGCAATCCGCGGCCGGCCTATGTGTTTCCCGCACTCATTATGAGGTCACGGTTGAGCATTTTCTGGTTAAACTTTTAGATGAACCCCAGTCTGATTTGCCTCTCATATTCCGCCAGTTTGACATGGACCCGGGACGTGTTAAAAAGGCGCTGGATGAAACCCTTGAGGAGTTCAAGACAGGCAATGCGGCAAAACCGGTTTTTTCCCCCCTCCTTTTAGAGCTGGTGCAGGACGCCTGGATGATTGCCTCCATTGATCTTGGAGAAAAAACAATACGTTCAGGGGCAATACTTTTAGCCTTTTTGTCCAAACCTACATTTTTTGCATCAGGCAGATATGCGGATCTATTGAAAACCATCGGCAGGGAAGCCCTGACAGCCCAATTCTGGAATATCACCAAACATTCCATGGAAGAAAAGACAGCGGCCGCGGCTCCTGGAACTGGAGAGGCGGCGGAAAAAGCAGGAGCAGCAGGCGGTGGCACGGCGCTTGGCCGGTTCTGTATGGATTTTACACAGCGTGCCAGTGAAGGAAAGATCGATCCTGTTTTTGGCAGAAATCAGGAAATCCGCCAGATGATTGATATCCTGGCGCGGCGGAGAAAGAACAATCCCATCTGTGTGGGTGAAGCCGGAGTTGGGAAAACAGCGGTGGTGGAAGGTTTGGCGCTGAGGATAACCGAAGGTGATGTGCCTGATATTTTAAAGGGTGTGACTCTGCTGAGTCTTGATATGGGGCTTCTTGAGGCAGGAGCAGGCGTAAAAGGTGAATTTGAAAACCGCCTCAAAGGGGTAATAAATGAAATTAAGGCATCGGAAAAACCGATTATTCTCTTTATTGACGAGGCTCATACCCTGATAGGCGCTGGCGGATCGGCAGGTGGCGGCGATGCAGCAAATCTTTTAAAGCCCGCCCTGGCGCGGGGTGAACTGCGAACCGTGGCGGCAACGACCTGGAGCGAATATAAAAAATATATTGAAAAAGACGCTGCTCTTGCGCGTCGTTTTCAGCCTGTAAAGCTTGAAGAACCGAGCGTTGAAACTACCACTCTCATATTGAGAGGTCTCAAGGAAAATTATGAAAAGTCCCACAAAGTAATGGTAAGAGATGATGCGATTCGGGCGGCGGCAGAACTGTCCGACCGTTATATTTCAGGGCGATATCTTCCGGACAAGGCAGTCGATCTTCTGGATACAAGCTGCGCCAGGGTTAAAATCAATATAACGACAAAACCGGACGTACTTGAAGACAAGGAGCGAACCATCCAGGCGCTGGAGCGGGAAAAGACCGCACTTGAGAGAGATCAAATCAATGAAATTGAGATTGATAAAGAGGAACTGGCCGAGGCGATAAAAAAGATAGCAATCTTGACCAAAGAGGCGTCCGAGCTGAAAGAGAGATGGCTCAAGGAGCAGGAAGCAGCCAATAAAGTTCTGGAATTAAGGGCCGGTATCCATGAACTTGGTGATACAAAGGAGGATAAAAAAAAGAAAAAGAGTTTGAAGAAGGAGATGGGAAAAGCCGATCAGACCCTGAAGAAGTTGCAGGGGGATGAACCACTGATTCGCATTGAGGTAAATCCCGATGTGGTTGCCAAGGTAGTCTCGGACTGGACCGGCATACCACTTGGCAAGGTCTTGCGCGACCAGGCACAGAATATTCTGAAATTTGAGGAGATGTTAAAGGAAAGAATAAAGGGTCAGGATCATGCCCTGAGTATAATAGATGAAGTGATCAAGGCATCAAAATCCGGTTTAAAAGACCCTGCCCAGCCCATGGGAATCTTTCTCCTTGCCGGCCCCTCCGGTGTGGGTAAGACCGAAACAGCCATCACCGTTGCCGATATCCTCTTTGGAGGGGAACGCTCTGTTGTGAACGTCAATATGAGTGAATTTCAGGAAAAGCACACAGTGAGCCGTCTTATCGGTTCCCCGCCCGGTTATGTAGGATATGGTGAGGGAGGTATGCTTACAGAGGCAGTGCGACAGAAACCATATTCGGTGGTGATCCTTGATGAGGTGGAAAAGGCCCATCTTGAAGTGATGAATCTCTTTTATCAGGTTTTTGACAAGGGCGTCCTGTCCGACGGCGAAGGGCGGGTTATTGATTTTAAAAACACGGTAATATTTCTAACGAGTAATCTTGCTACCGATGTCATTACAGAGATGACCAAGGGTGATGACACGCTTTCTGATGATGCTGTTATGAGCGCAGTGCGCCCCATTTTATCCCAGCATTTCAAACCGGCGCTCCTTGCCCGCATGACCGTCGTTCCTTTTTATACTTTAAGGGCAGACGCCATGAAGGGTATTGTTCGTCTCAAATTAGACAAGCTTGCTTTGCGGCTCATGCAGAACAACAGGATGAAGCTCGTCTATAGTCCGGCAGTTGTTGATCAAATCACAGCACGGTGTACTGAAGTAGAAACAGGAGCAAGAAATATCGACTATATCCTGAGCGGAAACATCATGCCCCGCATGTCTCAGGAGATTCTTTCCCACATGACCGAAGAGGGTATGCCTTCGGAGGTGCATCTTGATCTGAACAAGGATGGGTCGTTTAAAATGGAATTTAAAACCGAGTAGAGTAGGGCAATGTAGGGCAGCTTTAGACTTGTTTAAAAAAGAGAGGCAAGAAAAATGGACTATTTACGCAAGAAAAAATTCGATTTTGTATCCTCTGCCTTACCCACAGACACATTCGGCGTAGTGCGGTTCAAAGGAGTCGAAGGCTTTTCCATGTGCTATGAGTTTGAGGTAGATCTGGTCTCCAAAAATGCTGAAATAGACCTGACCGAAGTTCTCAAAAATCCGGTTACATTTACCATACTGCGGGAGGACGGTGATATTCCTTTTCACGGCATCCTGACACAATTCGAACAGCTTCACGAGGTGGATGAATATGTCTTTTACCGCGCCATCCTAGTGCCGAAACTCTGGTGGCTTTCCCTGACCCGCCACAATCAGGTTATTTTGAACAAGACAGCGCCGGAAATGATAGAGGCAGTCTTGAAAGACGGCGGCCTTACATCCCTTGATTTTGAAATCAAGATTGAGAAAGAGTATCCCCTGTGGGAATATATTTGCCAGTATAGTGAGAGCCATCTCAATTTTGTGTCCCGCTGGATGGAGCGGGAGGGAATGTATTACTACTTTGAGCAGACCCAGGAAGGTGAGAAGGTGATCATTACTGATACAAAACTGGCTCACACGAACATGTCCGAGGGAAGGACCATGTATTATTCACCGCCGTCCGGCCTGGCTGAGTTTCACAGGGAAGAGGTGATCCATGCTTTTATCTGCAAACAGAAGATGCTTCCCAAAACATTGCGACTCAAAGATTATAACTACCGCACTCCATCTCTGGAAATTTCAGGCAGCGCTGAAGTATCAGCCGATGGCAGGGGAGAAGTCTATATCTATGGTGAGCATTTTAAAACGCCGAAAGAAGGGAACGCTCTTGCAAAAATCAGGGCAGAGGAGCTTCTCTGCCAGGAAAAGCTCTTTCATGGTGAGAGCACCATCCCTTACCTGCGTCCGGGATATCTTTTTGACATTGAGGATCACTACAGGGGGAGCTTCAATCAGAAATATCTTACAATTGAACTGGAACACGAGGGGAGCCAGACAGCCTTTCTTTTAGCCGGCATTCAAAAGGGAGTTTCCGAGATAGAAGAACAGCCCTATTACAGAAACAGCTTTGTATCCATACCTTCCGATGTTCAGTACCGACGAGAGCGTAAAACGGAAAAACCCCGTTTTTACGGCACATTAAACGCAAAAATCGATGCCGCAGGGAGTGGAAAATATGCGGAACTGGATGACCAGGGGCGTTACAAGGTTATACTGCCTTTTGATAAAAGCGGCCGCAAGGACGGCAAGGCTTCGACCTTCCTGCGTATGGCCCAGCCCTATGTCGGGACAGACCACGGCATGCATTTTCCCCTTCACAAGGGGACGGAGGTGTTGCTTACATTCATCGATGGCGATCCAGATAGACCGATTATAAACGGCGCCGTACCCAATCCTGATCATCCGAGCATGGTCAATACAGGTAATGCCACAGGCTCCGGTATACGGACAGCAAGCGGCAACCAGATATCAATGCAGGATAATGAAGGGCATGAAAGAATTTTAATCGCTTCCGGCGATGGCAAAACACGCATCATATGCGGGGCAGGGAGTAGTTCGAAATTGCTGACGCAAAGTGATTATCAGGCGAATTGTGCCGATTATTATATGACACTGGCAAGCTACGGCACCACCATTGCGAACTCTTTCAGCTGGAGTGCTATGTCCGGCTCACTGATCCCCCAGGTCGGGATCAACCTCCTCAAACGATGGAGCCAGGAAGTGGCTGAATGCGATGAACTGGGACACCGGATTGGAGCCATTGATAAAGGTACGCATTTTAAAAACTGGACAAAGACCCAGGAAACACTTCTCTCGGTGACGCCCTCGATCCTGGGAGTCATGTTTGACAGCTGGATAATGTCTTCCATGGCAAAGCATTTAAAGAAGAAAGGACTCGTGAGAGACGACAGCGAATATGGGCGGGCTGCACAGGAATTTACCGCAAAGTGGAAAGACAAAGGATTGATGAATAAGTGGAAATGGATTACGGAGCACAGTAGCTATTTGAAGTTAGTTGCCAGGGCCTACGGATTCGGCACAGCCGGTTCGTATGGGGTTGCCCTTGTCTCTCATATCCCGCAAAAGATAGGAAAGTGGAAATCATATGATTTCGTAAAAGGTCTTATCGATCCGCGATGTGCGTCGTTAATAAAATTAAACAAGGCGTCGCCCGATGTGCTCATTGCGTCAACGGCG
>JAUWMY010000030.1 GCA_030612945.1 Desulfobacteraceae bacterium | reverse complement strand
CCATGACCGAATCCGTTACCTCAATTCCCCTCTTTGCAGGCAGGGGATGCATGAAATGGGATTTGTTTCCTGCAGCTGACATCAGTGCATCGTTTATTTGAAAACCTTGAAAACGCCTAATTCGTTCTTCTAACTCATCTTACTGTCCCATGGAGGCCCATACATCCGTATAAACAATATCAGCACCATTTACAGCCGTTTTGGGATAATGGGAGATCTCGACCCTTGACAGGCCTGCATCTTTTGCGAGATTTACTGTGTCCGGATCAGGTTTGAATCCCTCGGGAAAGGCGCAAACAAAATGGAAGGGCAGCCGTGCCGCCAACCTGAACCAGGAATGAGCAACGTTGTTTCCGTCTCCCACATACACAATTTTCAGGTCATCCAAATGCCCTCGATGCTCCCAAATAGTTAAGATATCTGCCATAATCTGGACAGGATGATTGTAATCGGTGAGGCCATTTATGACCGGCACAGTGGCATATTCTGCCAATTCGAGAATGTGGGCGTGGTCAAATAGCCGGGCCATGATCATATCATTATATCGGCTTATGACTTGTGCGATATCTTTTATCGCCTCGCGCTTCCCTATCTGTATGTCATTGGGGCCAAGGTACAGGGCATGTCCGCCAAGAAGGAAAAATCCTGTTTCAAAAGAAATACGTGTCCGAGCGGATGGCTTGGCAAAAATCATTGCCAGGGTCTGATTCTTAAACGGTTTATAGTCTTCCCGGTTCTTCAACTTGGCTTTAACCTCTTTTGCCAGATTGAGCGTTTCCCATATTTCTTCGGTATTAAAATCGGTTATGTGCAGAAAATCACGTTTCATCAGATTCCCTCCTTAAGTATCATTATGTTTCTCTAATTCGACATTCGATGTTGGACGTTCGATGTTCGATGTTCATTTGTTTCAGCCCCCCCCTGCGCAAAAACAACTTAGCGCTTATGCCCTGTGTGCTCTGTGAGAGACAATTAGTGCTACGCGGTCAGAACCGTTTCAATTCTCTCTAAGGCCCAGTCAATCTCCTCTTTTGTGATCACGAGGGGCGGAGCGAAACGGATAGTGTTTTCGTGGGTTTCCTTGCAGAGCAATCCGTGTGCCATCAACTTCTCACAATATCTGCGGGCACCGCCGGCTTCCGGGGCTATATCTATAGCAATAAACAGGCCTTTGCCCCTGATCTCCTTAATATGAGGGCTCTTGATATTTGACAACCCGGATAGGAAATATTCGCCCATGGCCGCGGAATTCTCGACCATGTTCTCGTCAACTATGACCTTAATGGCCGTCCTGGCCACGGCGCAGGCTAAGGGGTTACCCCCAAAGGTACTGCCATGTTCGCCGGGGCGCAATACACCCAGGACTTCCTTGCTGGATAAGACAGCCGAGATGGGATAGTATCCGCCGGAAAGGGCCTTGCCGATGAGCGTGAGGTCTGCCTCAATACCGTCATGTTGTTCGGCCAGTAGCTTGCCAGTCCTGCCCAGTCCGGTCTGAATCTCGTCCAGGACGAGAATCACATTGTTTTTCTCGCAAATGGTTTTGACTTCTCTTAAATATCCTGCAGGAGGGATGATCACCCCGGCCTCTCCCTGGATAGGTTCAACCAGGAAGGCGACGGTATTAGGCGTAATGGCCTCTTCCAGGGCACCGGCGTTACCAAATGGAATTATCTTGAATCCGGGCGTAAAGGGGCCGAAGCCACTTCGCGAACCTTCATCTGTGCTGAAGCCGACAATGGTGATTGTCCTGCCGTGGAAATTATTTTCACAGACGATTACTTCAGCCTGATCCTGCGGGACCCCTTTGATCTTGTATCCCCACTTGCGCACGGCCTTGATAACGGTTTCCACTGCCTCGGCCCCGCTGTTCATGGGAAGGACCTTGTGTGAATTGGTCAGCTTGCAGAGTTCCTGATAAAAAAGGGCCAACTGATCATTGCGGAAGGCCCGGGAGGTGAGGGTAAGGTTCCGGGCCTGTTCTATTAAAGTGCGCATTATTTCCGGATGGCAGTGGCCCTGATTGACTGCCGAATAGGCTGCCAGGCAGTCCAGATACTTGTTGCCTTCCACGTCCCAGACCCAAACCCCCTCACCGCGGTGCAAAACCACATCCAGAGGATGATAATTGTGAGCACCTAATTCCTCTTCCAATTTTATGTAATACTGCTGATCCATTGTTACTCCTCCTTCCCTCTATATTTTACGATTTCAGTGCCAGCCTTTCCCGCGATAGATTTTTCAATAGTTTCAATGGAGGTGACTAAGGCCCTTTTCCCATTGCCCTGGAGAAACTGAATGGCAGCTTCTATCTTGGGTCCCATGGAACCGGGGGGAAAGTGCCCTTCTGCCATGTACCTGGTGATTTCATCAAGAGTCACTATGCGGAGAAGTTCCTGATCCGGCTCTCCGTAACGAATAATGGCCCCATCAACATCACTTGCTATGAGCAAGATATCCACCCCCACTTCCTCTGCTAACTTAGCACTGGCCAGATCCTTGTCAATAACGGCATTCACGCCTGTGAAAGTACGTCCTTTCTGGATCACCGGTATGCCTCCTCCCCCGCAGCAAATGACGATAAAATCCATTTCGATAAGTTTAACTATTTCGTGTTTTTCTATGATGGTGACGGGTTGGGGAGAAGCCACAACTCGCCGGTATCCTTTTTCGGTTTTTCGGGTCGGGTAAGGCAGGGTTGCTGCTTTTGCCTCTGTGTAGAAAGGGCCAACCGGTTTCGACGGGTTTTGAAAGGCCGGATCATTTTCATCCACGACCACATAAGTGATAAGGTTCACCAAAGATTTCTGGGATATAACCCCCATCTTTCTCAGTTCGCTGTCAAGGGTCGACTCGATCATGTAACCAATTTGCCCTTGAGTTTGGGCTACCAGGATCTCAAGGGGTAATTTTGGAACCCCATTGCAAGATTCCTGCTGCAGTAGCAGATTTCCCACCTGGGGGCCGTTACCGTGAGTTATTATGATTTTATACTTCTCAGAAAGCCGGGCAATCTGCCGAATAGACACGTTGAGGTTCTGAAACTGCTCTTCAATAGTGCCCACCTGTCCCTTACGGATAAGGGCATTACCTCCAAGGGCCACCAGTAGAGTTTCCTTCTTGGTTTTAGTTTTCATGATAGAATAGTTAGTATTTTCTCATAGAGAATCACTGGAAGTTCTTCTTCGGTAACGGGTCGATAATCAATCATGGCTCCCTGTATGGAAAAACAGGGAGTCATTGTGGCGGAGTTCATATTATCCTTCTCCAAACAGGCATGAGGACACCCGTTTACCAGAATTAGAAGATCAGTGTTCCTGTTACTATTAAAGTCAAATTCTACCTTCAGGTTGTTGGATAGAAAAAGCTCTTCCAAGCGCTTTACCACAGCCGGACGGTCGATTTCCGGATTACACCCTCCGCAGTATTTAAGGTGGATCATTATCGGGCGTTCATTCCGGCATTGCCCATCGGGCATATCAGGCAAATCTGACTCAGTTTGCATATATTTAAGGCTCTTTAACTGCTCAACGAGGTTTTAACTTAATTTTTTCTTTGGTTTCCTGCCAGTATTCCTCTTCAGGCTTGCCAACAATCTTTTCAAAATTCTCGTCTGTTCTTATGCCTGCAATGGTCTCTGCTAATTCCCGTTTCCTTTCAATACCGCTTCTGCGGGCAATCATGATCTTCTGAGCAGCCGGAGAACCTGCTCCATGCATGGCTTCCGGAAGTCCTGCGCCCACAGACATATTCTCAACAAGTCTGAGCATCTTGAAGATATCATTTACAATGACGCCCTCTTTGCCCTCAAAGCATTCGGTAATGACCTCTCCAATCCCCGGGAGATTGATGTCACTTTCTGAAGGTAAAGTAATAATTTTTCCACCGGCGATGTCATGGGAAAGTCTCATCCATTCGTAGACCATGCGTGTTATGTTTAATTTAGTAACATTGGCCAGCAGGGGATTAATATTGTAGGACCCGGACTGTGTCTTGCGTCCTTCATATGAGCACGCCAGGGAGCATGACCAGCAAGTTTCGGCCATGGCGATCATTTCTGTGAGCTTATCAATAATGTGTGATGCCTTTGCGACCCCGTGTGCGTCCGCTACCCAATGGGAAGCGCCGATTACCACGTCAGAAAGACCAACTTTACATCCACCGTAGTTTGCTCGATGATGTCCGGCAAATGTTTCCACTAACTGGCCACAGAACTCATATTCTCCGGCCATGAAAACTCTTTCCCAGGGAACAAAAACGTCTTTGAATATAATCAAGGCCTCTCCACCAACAATGGCATATTTGGGATTGCCCGCATCCATGGGGCTCTCCAATCGACGGGTGTCATTGGTTTGACGAGCAAAAACGAACTTGATCCCTTTTGTATCCACCGGAACTGCAAAGGCTACTGCAAAATCACTGTCATTCTCGCCCATGGCCCGCGTAGGTAATGCAATGATTTCATGTGAGTTGATTGCCCCTGTAATGTGGGCTTTGGCGCCATTAACGATAATTCCATCATTGTCTTTTTTAGAAATGTGAAGGTAAGCATTAGGATTCTTCTGTTCACTTGGCCTGCGACTCCTGTCTCCTCGGGGATCAGTCATGGCGCCTGCCGACATCAGATCTTTCTCTTGCATATGACGAAGGTGTTTTTTGAAACGCTCGTGGTAGGTGGTTCCGTTTTTTTCATCAATTTCATAAGTAGTTGCATAGAGGGCATTCAATGCATCCAGCCCAACACAGCGCTGGAAACATGTCCCTGTTTTTTGCCCCAAAAGCCGCATCATTCTCACTTTCTTGACCAGGTCATCAATGCTATGATGCACATGTGTAAATCGATTAATTTTTTCCCCGGTAAGATGGGAAGTAGCAGTCATTATCTCCTGGTGTTGAGGGTCGTGCGCCAATTCATAAGTCATGGCTGCGGTGTTGATGTGTGGCTGGAACATGGGCTCATCCACTACACTGGTGATCTTCTCTCCCATGAAATACACCTCAAGCTGCAACTCACGCAACGACTCAATATAATCTCTGCCTGTCATTAAGGCCATGGTAATCCTCTCTTTCTTGCGCTACGGTCTTAAATCATCCCTATACTTTTTCACTTCAGCAATTTGTTTTATTCTTTCTTCAGCCATGCGGTCAGCCGCCAGATAAGTCGGGATTTTATCCCGATCAGCAATTTCGAATACCCGGTTCATGTTATCATAGATGCGGGACACCTTTTCCTTGCCGCGCTCGTGACTTACACCACCCACTCCCAGTCTGTCTGTATCATAGATGGTCCCTCCGGCATTTGTAATGTAGTCAGGCGCGTAAACCATTCCCTTTTTCTCTATGAGTTCGCCGTGGCGTTCTTCTTTAAGCTGATTATTGGCGCTGCCGCAAATAATTTTGCATTTCAGCCGGTTCAGGGTGTTATCGCCTATTATAGCGCCCAGGGCACACGGGCAGAATATGTCGCAGTCCACATCGTAAATAGCATCAATGTCTACTTTCTCCGCGCCAAACTTGGAAACCATGACTTCAACTTTTTCCGAATCAATATCGGTCACAAATATTTTTGCCCCAAGCTCGTGAAGCTGCTCGACCGCGTTGTGCCCTACGGCGCCCAGACCCTGCACGGTTACTCTTTTCCCTTCCAGACTGTCGGATCCGTAGACACGATTACAACATGCCTGCATGGCGCGAATCGTTCCAAAGGCCGTCATTGGGGAAATATCTCCGGCCCCACCGAGATAGGTTGGAAGGGTAACTACGTGTTCTGTCTCCATACGAATGTATTCCATGTCCTTCAGTGTAGTTCCAACATCCTCACCTGTGATGTATTTACCACCAAGGCGATTGATGAATTTTCCCAGGGCCCGAAAAACGGGTTCCCGGTCCTTGCGCTTCGGATCGCCTATGATAACAGCCTTCCCACCCCCCAGATTCACTCCGGCCGCAGCGTACTTATAGGTCATTCCACGGGCCAGTCGCAAGGCATCTTCAATGGCTTCCATCTCACTGTCATACTCCCACATGCGGCAACCGCCCGTGGCAGCCCCAAGAGTTGTGTCGTGAATGGCAATAATGGCCTTGAAATCAAGGGCCTTGTCCTGGCAAAGAAATAGATTCTCATAATCATATTTCTCCATGTAACTGAAAATTGCCTCCATAACTATCTCCTTTTTTAACTGTTCAGACATTCTTGACAGGATAACAGGATTAACTCGATTCAAAAAAACCCTCTGCATATCCTGTTTATCAGAAAACTGACTATAATTGCGTTATCAATAAATCCCCCCCAAACCCCCTTTACAAAAGGGGGGAAATACAGCCTCCCCCCATTATAAAAGGGGATTGAGGGGGATTTTCAATCACTTCGTGACTTGGACTTTGACCGGAACCTGATGTTTTCTCTAATTTTGGTCTTAACCAGCTTCAAAACACATATATTTTCACAGGATTACTGTTTTAAGATGAACAGGAACAGTATCCAGTCTATCCATGCCTGCCCCGCGGAACGCGGGGTTATCCCGTCTAATAGTTAAGAGCTTATTTCTTTCCTTAGCCTGTCTTATCCAGGCCCTCTTCGGCGTACATCCGCTTTACCTCGGCCCTGTCACCGATAATCGCCTTGACGACAGCGGAATTATTTGGCGGACAACCCTTGACGTAATGTTCGTTTCGATCTTCTTTAGGCGTACACTTACCTACGGTCACAACGTCCTCTATTGGTACACCTTCCGGAATGGGAGCCCCACCGGTCAACACGGTTACTCCCGGCAGATACATTAATTGGTCAGCATTTCGCATGTCAATAAGTGCGCTCATGACTGTATTGCGACAGCCTGTACAGGCGGCTTCTCCATGTATGAGCTGGAAACCCTCCACATCCTTTACAGGACTGTCCTCAATAGAACGGAGAAAACGACGCTTGACCCCATCTAAGGGCTCTCCTACGACCTCGATCTGATCCGGGTTCATCACTCCCAATCCCCGGGCCGCTGCATTTGCTGTCAATAATATCTCCTCGGGTTCATATCCAATAAGTTGAGCACAGGTAGAATCCACAGCCACAAGGTCTTTTCCAGCTAAAATGAGATTCATCTCCACTGGTTTTCCAAAGACAGGGCCTACACCCTCCTGGCAGATGATGGCATCCACCACGGTCAGGCGGGGTTTTACCGCAGACAACAGGTCCACAACCCCATCGAAAAGGCCCTCTTGGTGCATGCCCTTTTTGCCCTCGTCCGTGAGCAGACCCTTGAGCTTTTTGATAGAGCAGGTCATTTCTGTCTGATCGTGGGTCTTGAGTTTGGGCACACTGATAACCACATCTGCCTGCTGTACCAGTTCCCAGCACTGTACGGTCTCAAATATTTTGCCATTTTCTACGGGAAGGTCAACATGAAGCGTCTTCTTTAGATTGATCACCTCATAGCCCATGTCCCTGAGTTCCTGGTAGCCGGACTCCTCGATGACCTTCTCACAATCTACACCTATAGCAGAGGATTCCGCAATTACAGGACGCGCACCAAGCTCTTTTACTATATCGGCAAGGGCGCGCGGTATCTCCGGAATAGTGATGCACCCGGCTTCCCTCTCTACCGGGGGAGCTACCCAGCTCGGGTTGATTAGAACTAAATGCCCGGGTTTGATGATGTCCTTTATACCACCGATCAGACCAAGGGCCTGCTGCACGGTCTCCCTAATTTCGGGATACTCAGGCTTGGGATTTGTCTTAACGATTGATACCTTGCTTTTTCTCATCGTAGATCCTCCACATTAGATAAGATAACGAAGCAATTTTATGGAGCATCGCGGATTAGTGTGAAAACCAGGTCGGGAACATAGCATAAAAGCATTGTAGGGTCGGGTTTTATACCCGACCGGGGTTGCGGTGGCATATAAAATGCCACCCTACATGATGTAAACAAAGGCTTTCACACTAATCCGCGATGAACCTTTTATTTTAAGATGACGTTATCAGCGCATATTTCGCTATATTTTGATCCGCTATCTCCTGAAGTTCCTTTAGATACTCGCTGCCATCTTCCTGGAGCAAATGCTTGAAACGCGACTGTGCTTTAAGATATTCGGTTACTTGCAGCTTTTTTCTGATCTTACGGACCCGTGTCAAACTACCATTTTCCATCTCAAAAAGAGGAACGAGCCCGCAATTGACCCCCAGGCGGCCAATCTCTAAGGCAAGTTCTGAAGAAAAACCCCATCCTGAAGGACATGGTGTATCGATCTGAATATAGCGTGGCCCGTGATATGTCATTGCCTTTTCGACCTTCTTACGCAGATCCTTGAGATAGGCCACAGATGCTGTGGCAACGTATGGAGTACCGTGATCGGCGACTATGGCAGGGAGATCCTTTTTTAGTTGGGGTTTTCCCATGGATTTCCTGCCGACAGGGTGCGTGGTCGTGGAGGAGTATGTCGGAGTTGCCCCACTCCTTTGTCCCCCTGTATTCATGTAAGCGCCATTGTCCGTACAGATGTAAAGGACATCATCGCCCCTTTCAAGCATACCCGATAAAGCGCCAAAACCAATGTCAAAGGTTGACCCATCTCCGCCGATTACCACCACCCTGACGTTGTTTCTCTTCTGAGCAGAAAGGGCTGCCGCAATACCACTTGCTACTGCAGGTGCATTCTCAAAAAGATGGTGTATCCAGGGAACCCTCCACGGCGAATACCCGTAAGGTGAGGAAAAGGTCTCAAGACAACCTGTCGGCGTCACAACAATCACATCCGGACCGGTCGCCTTCAGAATATGCCGGACTGCCAATGCCAAACCACAGCCATGGCATGCCCTGTGACCCGAAACAAAAAGCGCTTCCTTATTTGCACCTCGTTCGCCGTTCATAGTCCTATTTCTCCGTTCTTTTTTCAACCACTCAACTATTTGACGATTTCTGCATTACGGCAAAATCTCCGGATTGAGGTCCACCCAGTAGGATTCCGACAAGGGAAGGCCTTTATTCAGCATCTCCTCTGCCTTTTCCACAATCCTGCGAACCGTCTTCACATTTATCTCCCGACCTCCCAGGCCAGCGATAAAGTCAAACACCAGGGGGGTATCCCTCATTCCACAAAGCTTAGACTTCAAATCCATGCCTAAGGCCCCCTCGCTTCCCATTGAAAAATTGGCGTCCATCACAGCAACCACCTTGGCAGCCTTGATCGCCTCCCAGATATCTTCGTGTGGAAAAGGCCGGTAACAGCGGATCTTTACCAGGCCAACCTTTTTTCCTATAGAGCGCAGCTCATCCACGGCCTCTTTGATTGTGCCGACCACAGAACCCATTGCCAACAGAATCACCTCAGCATCTTCCGTGCGGTATGCCTCAATTAAGCCGCCATGATCCCTGCCGGTTATCCGGGCAAGCTCCGCGAAAATCTCCGTGATTCTTTTCTTCCCATACTGCATAGCCTGCTGCACGGAATATTTGAATTCCATGAGCACATTTTCTTCCGAGTATGATCCCCAGGCCTTAGGGTTATTCACATCAAGGAAATTGGCAGGCCTGAACGGTGGGAGAAAAGAATCAATCTTTTCTTGTTCAATAAAGTTTATGCGTTCATATGAATGGGTTAGTATCCAGCCGTCCATGCAAACCATGACCGGAAGAAGGATTTGGGGGTCTTCTGCGATCTTAAATGCAGCTATGTGGGTATCGTACACCTCCTGGCTGCTCTCCACATAAAATTGAATAACCCCTGAGTCACGCAGAGATATTGTGTCCTGATGGTCAATCTGAATGGTTATTGGGGCTGAAAGAGCACGATTGACGCCAGTAATCACAAAGGGGAGGCGCATGCCGGCGCTGCAATACAGCACCTCCGTCATCAACAACAACCCCTGGGACGACGATGCAGTGTAGGAACGGCTTCCGGCAGCAGAGGAACCGCTTATTACACTGGCAGCGGAAAATTCGGATTCCACTCGCACATATTCAGTATCCATCTCACCATTGGCCATCATCCTTGCAAGCCACTCCACAATGTGAGTCTGGGGGCTGATCGGATAAGCCGAAATGACCTCAGGACGGCAACCCTTGACTGCCAGGGCTACTGCTTCTGAACCCTCCACTACTTTGACGTTGCTCATTGTTTGTTCTAACATAATGAATATGATCCTTTGTGCCCGAATTTTACTTTTCTTCGAGCACCATTTCAATGGCGTCAACCGGGCATTCATGGGCGCACAGCCCACATCCCTTGCAATATTCGTAGTCTATATAGTATATCTCATCTTCCGCATAAACTGAATTATCAGGACAGACTTCCTCACAGATACCGCATGCCTTGCACAAATCTAAATCAATCAGGGGCCTCTGGTCCCGCCAACTTCCGGTCTTGTAAGCCAGAGAGGTCCCTCCTTTGACTACCCCACCTATAGTTATTTTCACGACGAATTCCTCATGAGCTGGTCATAGCTTTCTTGTACCACCTGTGCGTTTTTTTCCCCAAGCCTGCCGGGAAATTTGCTCCTTACTGCATTCAATGCGGATTGAAGTGTGATCTCATTGGTTATTGCAGCAAACGCCCCGAGGAGGGCTGTGTTGATAATTGGCCGACCCAGTATCCGTCGCGCCAGGTTGTCGGCGGAAATAGTGTGTGCCTCAAAGGGTTTTCCACTCAGACCAAGGTCTTCTACGCTCTTGTCCGTATTCAATAAAACCAGGCCGCCATCCTTGAGCCCTTCGGTAACGTCCAGTTCCCTCATGATGGTGGCGTCCTGAACAATCACGTAGTCAGGCTCAGCTACCCTGCTGCGCAGACGAATTGGCCGATCATTGAGGCGGCAAAACGCCATAATGGGCTTGCCTCTCCGCTCACCACCACCTCCAAGAAAAGGGAAGGCTTGCCCGTATTTACCATCTTCCAAGGCCGCAATGGCCATGAACTGGGCAAGCACTAAAGAACCTTGCCCGCCTCTTCCATGTATTCGTGTTTCTTTCATTTCGCCCCCGATTGACAAAATATATGCCTCTAAAAAATCTACCACTGCATTTCAGATGAAATTTTCTGCGCCTTCGCCATCACCAAATTTTTCAATTCTTGTTCAATCCTGTCAATGGTAATTGTGAAAATTGAACCTGTAATGCTTAGAGACGCCTCAATTCGGCCCCCTGCTCTAATTGGAGCAGCAACACATCTGACGCCCTCAGAATACTCTTCGTCGTCAATAGCGTACCCTTGTTTCCTTATCTTGTCCAATTCCTCCAACAGTTTTTCTAAATTAGTTATAGTACTTTTGCCGAATGCTTTTGGGGGTCCATTTTCATAGATCTCTCCAACCTCTTTCGTGGATAAACCGGCAAGGAGAACCTTGCCCCCGGCAGTGGCGTGCGGGTCTGTGACAAAGCCAATATATGTAGACAGGGAAAGGCCACTCGGATTGTTGATTTTGTCTACATACAAAACCCTTTTGTTTTTAAGTACTGCCAGATGAACAGCTTCCCGGGATTCTTTGTGAAGTTCTTCTAAGTACTTACGAGCTATGCTCCGGATATCCATGTTTTCCAATATCCCCTTGCTGATTTCTAAAAACCGAAAGCCCAGGGAATACTTCTTTGTCTCAGGGCATTGAGCGATATAGTTACGAGGCAAAAGGGTATTGAGCATATGGTGAACAGAGCTTGGATGCAAACCTAACATACCGCCAATTTCTGACAGTCTAAGGCTCTGGGGATTTTCGTGCAGCAGTTCAATGATCTGGAAGCACTTATCTATAGAGTTTAGTTTCATTTATTTAACCTAAAACCGGTTCAAGGTGTCTTTGTTGATTTCATATCTTGAAAATCAATTTTGTTATATTAAAAAGCATGAATTGACAAATCAGTCAAGCTTTTTTCAAATTGGATAATTAAAATTTAAATAATTGAAACTGAAAATATTTAAATCTTGACTATTAAGGTTTACAGTGTATATCTATCCTAACATTGCAGAAGCATCGCGGATTGGTGTGAAAACCAGGTCGGGAATATAGCACAAAAGCATTGTAGGGTCGGGTTTTATACCCGACCGGGGTTGCGGTGGCATATAAAATGCCACCCTACGTGATGTGAGCAAAGGCTTTCACACTAATCCGCGATGGGCCACATTGCAAACCCACACAGGCCAAAAGCGTTACGCTCGCGCCATAGGGGGAGGATATTGTGTTCGGGGGGAAATTGCATAGATAGGATGAGGAAACAAATGATTGTAAGCAAAGGAAAGGGCAGGGGATGAGCGTCGAGAATGAATTGGTTATAAAGGAAATCGTGGATGCGATCCGAAGGTTGTACAGGGCCGTATATCTTGATGCGGCGAAGATGAGCAGGCAGTTCGGCCTTACGGGATCTCAGAGCGGGGTGCTAAGGAATCTGGTCGCTCATGGGCCGCTCTCATCGGCAGCGTTGAGCCGCAGACTTTACGTAACGCCATCCAATATCACAGGTGTCATTGATCGCCTGGAAAGAAAAGGTTTGGTGGAGCGGGTCAGAAAGGAGGGAGATCGCCGCATTGCCTTAATCACGTTGACCGAAAAGGGCGATGAGCTGAGTAAATCATTACCGGATCCAATAGAGAAGAAACTCATTTCCGAGCTGGGTGACCTGGAGCCGGAGCATGTTCAATTGCTTAGCATGGCGCTGAATCAGGTCCTCAATCTCATAGATACCAAAGGGGTTGAAAATGCACCCATGGGATTAAACCAGGAAATTAGTCCCATCTCAGATGAAGATGGGCCTCAAGGAGGGATTTGAAGGAAATCCCAGGAGGCTGTCCGAGAATGGCTATTTTTCCCAATCTCTGCGTCAGGCTCAAATTATAATCCTCGAAATACTTCAATGTATTCCTGTGGTTATAATTTTCGCCTTCCTTGATCTTGAAAAAAATATCTCATTCTCGGACAGCCTCCTAATCGACTAAACCGTAATACCTTAATCCGCTGGATGCTAAACAAAAGTATCCCAGCCATGAAAAGGAGGAAATACTCATGTCAAAAATAAAGGGATTAGAACAATTGCTCACAAATGGAAAAATTACCCGCCGTGACTTCATAACCCGGGTTTCGGCCCTGGGTCTCATGGCAGCTGTGTCACCCGCATTGCTGAGCAGTACGGCTAAAGCGGCGACACCCAAAAAAGGAGG
>JAUWMY010000157.1 GCA_030612945.1 Desulfobacteraceae bacterium | reverse complement strand
AGCCATCCCTCTTCAACAATTATCCTTGTACCAGCAACTTCGCCTCCCATGACTTTAGCGAGTGAAAAAAGGGATTTCATCTCTTCCTGGGAACCCACACCCCTTCCACCGGCCACGATTACCTTAGCATCACTCAGGCTGCCTCCTGTGGTCTTTTCCCTCACGATCTCCAGGATCTTTGTGCCGCTGTCCTTTTCAGTCACGGAGACTTTATATTTTATGATCTTTCCCATACTCCCGCTCTTTGGTAAGGCTTCCATAACTCCGGGCCTAACCGTGGCCATCTGGGGACGTGAATACCGGTTGGCGATTGTGGCCATGACATTCCCGCCAAAAGCAGGCCTGGTCTGAAGAAGAATCCCTTCCTCCGGGTCAATTGTTAATTCTGTGCAATCCGCAGTCAGCCCCACTCCCACCCTGCGTGACACACGAGGAGCAAGGTCACGGCCTATATGGGTTGCGCCCATGAGCAGGATATTTGGTTTGTATTCATTGACCAATCTTTCCACAACATTTGTGTAAGCAACGGTGCGATATTCATTCAGGTTTTTGTGCTCTGCCAGATATACTTTGTCTGCACCATACGCCATAATCGTATCGCATAGCCCTGACACCTGGTAGCCTAACAGCAAAGCAGAGACGTCTTGGTCTAATTCTCCGGCCAGTTCCTTGGCCTTGCCCAGAAGTTCCAGGGAAACCTTGTTCAACGTGCCCCCTCTCTGTTCAGCAAAGACCCAAACCCCTTTCCTGTCGTTGAAGTCTGGAATAGCCCTTGGTTCCACGTCCGTCTGAATTGCCTTTTCTTTGCATACCTCAAGACAGGCTCCGCAGGAGGTGCAGTGCTCCAGGACGCGGGCCTTTCCATCTCTTATTTCCACTGCGCCATAAGGACATGCTTTAACACAACGTTTGCAGCCATTACATAAATCTATCTCAACCCAGACTGCCATCTACATTTCTCCTTAATTAAAAACTTACATTCTCAGATCAGTTTATTTTCCTTGAGTTTTTCGACCAAAGTACCGGCAACTTTTCTGGCATCACCCTCCAGCATTTCTCCCTGCCTTTTGAACTTGGGAGCGAAGGTCTTAATTACCTGAGTAAAAGACCCTTCCAGCCCTACATCATTTGCCTGCACACCGATATCAGACGCATTCCATATCTTGATTGGCGACTTTTCTTTGCATGCATCTATTAGTTTTCCAACCATAGGGTACCGAGGCACATTCAGTTCCCCAATTACTGTCAGCAAGGCCGGAAGATTGCACTGTACACGCTCGTAGCCATCCTCAAGTCGCCTTTTGACAATTATGGTTTTTTTCAGAATTTTTTCAATTTCAAAGACATAGGTTACCTGAGGTACGTGTAAATAATCAGCCACCTGGGGCCCTATCTGGGCTGTGTCTCCATCAATGGCCTGCCGACCGCAAAAGATCAAATCATACCGGCCTATCTTTTCTATGCTTTTCCCCAGGGTAAACGAAGTAGCCCATGTATCAGCGCCAGCAAAAGCACTATCTGAGAGAAGAATTGCTTCATTGGCTCCCATGCCTATGGCCTCGGATAGAGCATCAATTGTCTGAGGAGGACCCATGGAAAGAACTGTCACCTTCCCGCCTTCGGCTTTTTTTAGACTGATGGCTGCCTCCAGGGCATGCCGGTCATCGGGATTGATGATACTTTCTACGCCTTCCCTGATGAGGCTTCCCGTTTTGGGATCTAATTTAACATCTGTTGTATCAGGGACCTGTTTAATTAAAACGATGATGTTCATTGTGTTTGCTCCGTTTCTGGCATTTGCGGCTTTCCATATCAGGAGAGTGTCCGTCTATACTTGAAACGTTCATATTATTCCTTTCTCCTTAAATCCCTTAAGTTCCTCATTTGTGTAACCTATCCGGCCATAAATCTCGCCATTGTGCTCCCCAAACCGTGGGGGAAAGGAGAGCTTACGATTGAATTCTTCTAAGTATGGTGTCATGTTGGGAGGCGGGGGCAGGGTAATTCTGGTTCCGGTTTTGTCGTCTTCGGCAAATAGCAACCTACGTTCCACAAGGGGATCGGCGACCACTTCGGGAATGGTCTTTATCTTGCTTATGGGAAGAGTGATCGAGTTGAATAAGTCGATCAATTCCTCGGAAGTATGATTTTTAGTAATTTCATTGATGGACCGGTTCAAATTTTCCACGTCCCCTATCCGACCTGCATTTTTCTCATACTCGGGTTTATCAAGGGAGTGGAACATCTCCTGGGAAACTAAAGATTTCCACTGCCTGTCATTACCCATGGCCACATATACGAACCCATTACTTGTTTTATAAACGGAAACCGGAGAGAAAAATTCGTGGGTATTACCCCTGCGGGTGATTTCTTTCTTAAGTAGAGTAGAAAGTGTGATTGGAACCGTGAGCCATGATACAGATGACTCAAACATGGACATATTGATACATGAGCCCTCTCCCGTGGCCTCACGCTTGAAAAGAGCCTTCATCAAAAGCCCGTAGGAATGTTCGCTTGTACCCATATCGGGAAGCGGAATACCTAACACTTGGGGATCTCCATCCGCTTCACCGGTCATGTCCATCAAGCCTGATCTTGCTTGCAAAATAGGATCGTATGCCGCCTCATTGCTGTCCGGACCAAAACCGGTAACACCCAGCCATATGATATCCGGCTTCAGGGCCTTGAGGGACTCATAATCAATCCCCAGTTTTTGATAATTTCTGGGGAGCTGATTGGTTGTAAAAATATCGACTTTCAGCTCCTGTATTAGAGAATGGAAGATTTTCTGGCCCTCCGGGGCTCCGAGGTTGAGCGTAAGCGCCTTTTTACCCGAATTAATGCACAGGTAATAGGCGTTCATCCTCTCTTCACCCAGGACATTCTCGCCAATAAGACGGTTTGGGTCCCCATATACGGGGTGCTCCAGTCTTATGACCTGCATGCCGTCGTGGGCCAATCGGTAAGTCAAATAGGGTAAAACGGTCGCCTGTTCAAGGGATAACACGGTGAGATTCTTGAAAAGATTCATTAGGCTCCTCCTTCCGGTCTAAGGGCCCTCCGGGCCGGCGGCCATGTTGAAAAGGGGTTTTCTGGAGGGACGAAAGTAGCTACATAATGATTACATTGTATCTCTTTTTTACTGGAGTTAACAGTATCTGTCAAGAAGTTTTCCTACGCCTTGTACGTCTTTTCTTCTGATACTTTTGCACGGCTTTGTTGTGCTCAGTAAGGGTTTTGGAAAAATAGTGGCTGCCGTCGTTTTTGGATACAAAATAGAGGTAATCGGTTGTGGCCGGGAAAAGAACGGCCTCAATTGCCTCTTTTCCGGGGTTGGCTATTGGCCCCGGAGGAAGGCCTCGGATAACATAGGTATTATAGGGGGTGCGTTGAATCAGGTGCTTTTTCTTCAGGTTGCCGCTGAAATCCTTGATACCATAAATTACGGTGGGATCAGTTTCAAGGCGCATCTTTTTTTTTAGACGATTCAGGAAAACGCTTGCAATAATGGGTCGTTCTTCAGCACGACCCGTTTCCTTTTCAACGATTGATGCGAGAGTGATAACTTCCTCTATGGTCATGCCCGATTGTTCAATCTTTTCATGAAGTGGGCCGATTACCTCCCAAAAATGTTTTACCATCACCTCAACAACCGACATGGGGGAGAGACCACGGCCAAACTGGTATGTGTCAGGGTAGAGGTAGCCCTCCAGACTCTGCCCGGATATGCCGTAACGCTTTGCTACATCGGGATCACCGGTGATTGCCAGGAATTCCTCCTTTTTTACAAGGCCCTTTTCCTCCAATAATTCCCCGATCTGTTTTATTGTATACCCTTCAGGGATAGTTACCGGGTGGGTTATAACTGTCCCTTTGCTTAGAGTCTCCAGGATCTTGAGGGGCGGCATGGCTGAGCTCAGCCGATACTCCCCGGCCTTTATACTTCTGCTGTGTCCCATGATCCTTGCCCAAAGCAGGAAAAGGCTTTTGCCTCTGATGATCCCCTGCGACTCGAGCTCACCTGCGACCACAGTCAGTGTTGCGCCTTCACGGACAAAAAAGACCTGGTCATCTCCTCCTTCCTCAGCAGGATTTGAGAGGTAATACCCAAATCCAACAAACAGAAACACCACAATCAGAAAAACAAGTCCAATTACAAAATAAATGAGTCTGTTTCGCAATAAATGAGTTGGCATTATGCACCTTGAGCAAGTTATACAATCGCTTCGTGATTCTATCCTGAGAGAGCGTGGCTCTAATTTTTCTATTTATGATACATTTCACAATAGAGATCAAGAATAACGTGTAACTTTTCAATAAGTTCGAGCATTCCTTCAGCTTCCCCCTTTGAAAAAGGGGGATTGAGGCCTGCCCTCCCCGTCCCGAGACCAGGACGGGATCGGGAGGCGCGACTTGGTGGCCATATGTCGTAACTTGACGAAGCGGTTATGCGTGACCAGCCTCTTTCATAATGCATCAAGGCCAGGTCTGGGCCAGGGGGGATTTTTTCTAATGCTACCTTTGAACCCGTGAACGGTTACAACAAAAGTAGAAGAAAATTATTGAGGTTTTCCTATTCATATCATATCGTAATACTTCAAAACTCAAACTATGGAAATTTTTCAATAAGTAAGGCATGTTGTTTGTAACATCTCAATAAGTCTGGGCATTCCGAACCTTCCCCCTTTTGCAAAGGGGGATTGAGGGGGATTTTCTTAATACAGCCTGAATTTATTGAGTTACAATCCCGAGACGTTAAATTAAAGTCAAATGGAGAGGTTATCATGTCAGAAAAAGGTTTGCTGGACGGCAAAAAGATACTCATAGTGGATGATGAGCCTGATGTATTGGAATCTTTGGAAGAACTGTTGCCAATGTGTGATGTTAAAAAGGCTTCCAGCTTTGATACAGCCAAAGAGCTGTTGGAATCACAGTATTTTGATATGGCTGTTCTGGATATTATGGGGGTTGACGGTTATAAGCTATTGGAAATTGCCAAGGAGAGAAAAATCATCGCTGTTATGCTGACCGCCCATGCGCTGAGTGTTGACGATACTGTTAAATCCTATAAAGACGGCGCCGCATCCTATGTGCCCAAAGATGAAATGGCGAATATTACAGATTTCTTGGAAGACATATTGGAAGCCAGGGAAAAAGGTCAGAATTTCTGGTGGCGCTGGCTTGACAGATTGGGCACATATTATGAAAAGAAATTTGGTGAAGATTGGCAAAAAAATGATGAAGAATTTTGGGAAAATTTCAGAAATCGTATCAATTGGTGAATTATAGGCTAAGGGAATAGTATATGCGTGTACTGATATGTGACGATATGTTTCCGGCAATGATAGAGGTTGTCAATCGTATGCTGCCCGAAGATGACGTTCATGTCTGCCGGCAAGCCGAGGTTGCGGCAGAGGCGTCCTGGGCTGAAGTCCTGATCCCGGCCATGGCCGGGATTAATTCCGAGATTATTAACTCGGCCCCTGATCTGCTGTTGATTCAACAATTTGGGGTCGGCCTGGAAGGGGTGGATATTCCAGCCGCTACGGCGAGGGGGATTCCCGTCGCCAATGTCCCAGGTCATCAGGCCCCGATCCATGCCGAGTGTACTGCCGAAGGAGGCGTTTTTCTGATGATGGCATGCGCACGGCTTTTCAAGACTGCTCAAAAGAGACTTGCTCAGTGAGAATGGGGTCGTCCACGGGGAGAGGCGCTAATCAACCTCATGGCCCTGATAATCGGGTTTGGCGCCGTGGGTCGCGCCCTTGCCCGGCGCCTGGTAGCCCTGGGAATGAACGTTATGGCCACCGATGCCATACCCGATACCTCCCTGGCAGAGGAGATGGGCCTAAGCCGGATTGCTGGTCCGGACAGTCTGGGGGAAATGCTGCCTTTTGCCGACTTTGTTATTTCGAGTGTAACTCTCATGCCGCAGACGCGTGGCATGCTCAATCATTCGGTTTTCAAGCGGATGAAGTCCACAGCCTATGTGATCAATATAAGCCGCGGCCCTATTGTTGATGAGGGCGATCTGCTTTCTGCCGTGAACAGCGGCACCATTGCCGGGGCTGGCCTGGATGTTCTGATTGAAGAGCCACCAAAAAAAGATCACCCTTTGTTGAATCATGATCGGGTTGTGATCACACCTCATACGGCCGGAGTCACGAAGCAGTCATTCGACGCTCTCGGTCGGGCCGTGGCTGATAACATTGAGCGGTTGCGAGAAGGAAAACCGCTAAAAAATGTAGTCAATTTATTAAGGGAAAATAATCATGGCATTGGATGAAGTAATTGGCACGAATGTGGCTGAAGTTATTAAATTCTATGGGCATGGGGGAAATAAAAAAGACAGAACTTTCTTTATGTATAGGGATGAGGATGAAAATATTCAGGCAGTC
>JAUWMY010000094.1 GCA_030612945.1 Desulfobacteraceae bacterium | reverse complement strand
CTTCCTACACCACGGCTGCTGCCGGTCACTAAAGCAATTTTGTCTTTAAGTTTCATAGGTTACACCTTTCATTGTTTCGCTGGGCGATTTTATGTGATCCCGCCAGAGGCGGTATAAAAATGCTCAATAGGAGAATAAAAGTGGCTACATTATAGTTACAATATAGTTACATTGCAACTCTAAAAAATATTGTTTTTTGTGTCAAGTGAAATCGAAAAAAAAGTAAATATGGTTCCAATATCTTTCTGAACTTTTTCGACCTGTGTGGTTAGGTTCAATTTTTTGAAAAATTTAGTCTTGTAGTGTGGGTTGTTCGGTCTTGAGCTACAAAAAGCCGGAAAAAAAGGAGCATCGCGGATTAGTGCGAAAACCAGGTCGGGAACATAGCACAAAAACATTGTAGGGTCGGGTTTTATACCCGACCGGGGTTGCGGTGGCATATAAAATGCCACCCTACATGATATGAACAAAGGCTTTCACACTAATCCGCGATGGGCCAAAAAAAAATAACCGCACAGGTCGAACTTTTTGAGAAGTTACTTTTTTTTGATATTACCAAAGAGAGAAATTGAAGGATATTGCCATTAGATTGATAACTATGATAAAAGGGTTGCGTTGGTTAAATGATTTTTAGAATCGGTGAACCCTTAAACGGCATTTCTGGTTTTAAGAGATGAGAAGACTACTCATTTTATTCATGTGCCTCCCGTTATGCTTAATCGCATGCGCGCGAGAAACACATTACGTCAGAATCGCTAAACCACCTCCCAAAAAGATCGTTGTACTCCCAGAAAAGAGTGAAGACCCCACCTTTAAACCATATGTAATCAACGGGATACGGTATTACCCCCTGCCCGATTCAGAGGGCTTCAGGCAGTCGGGAAAGGCGTCATGGTACGGGGCGAAGTTCCATGGGCGATCCACTTCCAGCGGTGAGATTTATGACATGTACAAGGTCAGCGCTGCACATAAGACACTCCCTTTGGGCACCCATGTGAAAGTTTTGAATCTCTCAAACAATAGGAAGATCATTGTGAGAATAAATGACCGGGGCCCATTTGTGAAGGGGCGGATCATCGATCTGTCATATGCCGGCGCAAAGGAAATCGGCCTGGTCGGTCCGGGTGTGGCAGAGGTAGAGATAGTAGCTTTGGGTAAAGAAGTTGGTGAGCTAAAAACGTCCGGCGGGATCAAACCTGTGGTTGAAATCAGTGATTTGCAAAGGGGCGTTTTCGTAGTTCAGGTAGGTGCGTTTAAAGACAGAAATAATGCCCTCAGGCTTGCCGAGCGCCTGAAGGTGATATTCGACTTTGTTGATGTGACAGTCTATGATGAAGGCAGAGGCCCTATTCACAGGGTGAGGGTTTCAAAATCAGATACCCTGAGCAAAGCAGGTGAAGTCGAAAAAAAGTTAGAAAATATGGGTTTTGAAGAGGCATTTGTGGTGAGCCTGTAGCCAATAGCTTTCTCAACCGGAGAAGACAAGTCCGAAATAAATCCGGGCGCCGAAATGCCAGTCTACTATTTGAGCAAGCCTTAATTCTAATTAATTTTATCTCGAAGAACCCCGGATGTTTTAAAAACAACAACCCTCCTGGCTCTCAATTGGAGATCTTCGGTGGTTTGTGGGTTTCTGCCTCTCCTTGCTGATTTTTCTTTTACAACAAACTTGCCAAACCCACTGATCAGGATGTCTTCTCCGCTCTCCAGAGATTGTTTCATGATCTCAAGAAGCCTTTCGACAACAGTCCGGGATTGGCTTTTGCTGAGTCCCACCTGATCATAAATACTATCGATAATCTTTTCTTTGGTCAGGGCCACCTTTGTTCCTCCTCAATTCTTACTTAGTAGGGAAAAAGCCATATCAATTATGATTTTTTTGAGTGATAAATATGGCTTATGCCGAAAGGCGTGTCAAGTATTTTTTGCGTACCCAAATTTTTCTTTTAATTTATCGTTTACGATCTTCGGAACAAGGCCGCTTATGTCCCCTCCGAAGCTTGCTGCCTCCTTGATGATGGTAGAGCTGGTATAAAACCATTTATAATCGGTCATTAGGAAAATGGACTGTACATCCCGATTTAATTTTCGGTTTATAAGGGCCAGCTGGAATTCGTATTCAAAATCGGAGAGGGCCCGAAGGCCTCTAATAACCACGTTTGATTTTTTTTTGACCGCGTAATCAACAAGCAGCCCGTCAAAGGAGTCTACCTCAACAGTTTTTTTACCCCCAATACTCTTTTTTATCATATAAATCCGTTCTTCAGTGGAAAAAAGCGGGGCCTTCTGAGGGTTGTTCAGAATGGCAATAATCAGGTTGTCAAATACCTTTAAGGCCCGGGTTACTATGCTCAGATGGCCGTTGGTTATCGGATCAAAGAAACCAGGGTAAATCGCTGTTTTTTCACTCATTATTAGGCCTCGTATGCGTAAACGCTTATTTTTGTATCCCCATATGATCGGGCATCTACCATTTCAAGACTTTCAGTGTAGACAGGTAATTTCTCGGTTTTAGATGATTCCACAACCACCCGTGATCCGTTGGAAAGGATATCCATGGTTGAGAGTCCGCTAAGTATCAGGGGTATAAAATTTTTACCATATGGCGGATCAAGAAAGACCAGATCAAATACTTGCTTTGATAAAATATGAATTCGCCGGATTCCTTTTCGCAGATCTCGCCTTATGATAACCCCGGAATCTTGATGCTCGCAGAGGGCAAGGTTCTTTCTTATCAACTTGATGGATTGCGGTGAAATGTCGACAAAAACGACGTTTGATGCGCCCCTGCTCAGGGCTTCAAGGCCTAAAATACCGGTTCCTGCAAAAAGATCAAGTACCTTCACGCCGTGGAGATCCTGGCCAATGATATTAAAAATTGCTTCCCTGACCTGATCAGAGGTGGGCCTGATGCCCAACCCCCTGGGGGATACCATAAGTCGGCCTTTCAGTTGGCCGCCTGTTATTCTCATGTCCCCTCACAGGTCAGTCTTTGGGACATCTGCCTCTTCCACATTGTTGGCCGTATCCGGATGGAACCTGCTTGAATGGCGATTGGCCCTGGCAAGTTTTTTCTGAGATCGATATATGGTGACCACAGGGCCCGAAAGCAGATAGATAGCCAGCATGGAGAAGATCATAATTTTAGGCTTATAGGCGATTACCATAAGGATTAAGATAATGGCCACTAAGGCGTTAAATGGTTTTTGCTTTTTCAGCTCCAGATTTTTAAAGCTGGGGTAGCTAATGGTGCTCACCATCAAAAAGGATAGGACATAAATCAGCGCAAGGACAAGAATATGCTTAGATTCGGGAAGCCCTCCAATCGCATTTGAGAAAAGAACCAAAGAGGCGATGAAACTTGCTGCAGCGGGAATTGGCAGGCCCCTGAAGTAGCTGGAATCAACAGTGTTTTTCTGGACATTAAACCGGGCAAGCCGCAGGGCTCCACAGGTCACATACATAAACGAGGCAAGCCAGCCTAATCGTCCAAACGGTCCCAGAGCCCATTGAAAGGCCAGGATACCCGGTGCCACGCCAAACGCGACCAGATCCGAAAGGGAATCGTATTCAATCCCGAACTGGCTGGTCGTATTGGTAAAACGTGCTATCTTGCCATCGAGACCGTCAAGCACATAGGAGATCAAAATAGCGATTGCTGCTGCTTCATATCTTCCCTGGATGCTGGCAACTATGGCGTAAAAACCGCCAAAAAGACTCGCTGTAGTAAATAGATTGGGCAGTACATAAATGCCTCGCTTTCCAGTTTTCTTAGATCTTTTTTTTCGTCTTGGTTTCATGGGATGTACCCGATAATGGTTTTCCCCGCTTTAACTTTTTGATTCAAGTTGACGACAATCTGGCTGTCTACAGGGAGATAAACCTCCAGTCTGGAGCCGAATCGAATGAGTCCGAAGCGCTGGCCTGCCTCCACGCGCTCTCCTTCTTTAATCCAGCATGCAATGCGCCTTGCTATAAGACCCGCAATCTGAATAAAAACAATTTTATGGGAATCGGGAGTTTTTAAGGTTATCCTGTTGTTTTCATTATGCTTTGAGGCCTTGTCCAGGTTGGCGGAAAAAAACTTTCCTGGGTGATAGGTGATTTTTTCGATACTGCCTCCGATGGGGATACGGTTTACATGGACATTAAAAACGGACATAAAGATACTGATTTTTACGGCAGGTTCGCCCAAGGGAGTATTATTATCCTGAAAATGCCTGACTTCCAATATTTTTCCATCCGCAGGCGTTAATACTGCATTTTGTTCTACATCATTCCTCCGGTCAGGGTCCCTGAAAAAGAAGATGATAAAAAGGCTGATAATTGCGGCTAAAACAAACATAAAAAAGAGGCCAAGAAATAAAAAAATGAGGGTTAAGGCACAACTAATGAGCACAAATGGGAGGCCTTCCTTTGCGAGGGGCCATTTATTGTTTATTCGTGACTCATCCATTGTGAAATCCTGATATTTTGGTCCCCATCCTCACGCCCATTAGGAGGCTGTCTGAGACAGGATAAAGTATTTGCTGATTTTGGTTCAACCACTGTAGCTTTTTTGGGTCTCCTTGTCAATGCCCCAAGGAAACGTCAAAGTCAGATTGAATCCGGTCAAGAAAATCCCCCTAAATCCCCCTTTAATAAAGGGTGACTTAATATTACCCCCTTTGAAAAGGGGGGTAGGGGGGATTTTGAAATCAAAAGTATTTCATATTAAAATCATTATGTTAGATGTAATTTTGGTAACATCTCAATAAGGCCGGGCATTCCGACTGCTTCCCCGTTTTGCAAAGGGGGATTGAGGGTGATTTTATGAATGCAGCCCGAATTTATTGAGTTATTAACTTTGATGAACTCGTAAAAAGTCGAAAAACACCATTTTTTGTCATTCCGGCGAAAGCCGGAATCCAGTGATTTCAGTATGTTCTGGATGCCGGATCAGGTCCGGCATGACGAATTGGGACTTTTTACGAGTTCATCAACTTTGAACCTCCCGTATGTGATTCTACAAGATAGAGTCACCGTTGTGATCAACCTGGCAGCTTTGGCGACCAGAGGCGGCGCTGAATTCTAAACCCGTGAACGGTTAAGATTTGGCCGTATGTCCGGAGGTCTAAGGTAGAGGGGATTGAGGCCCTGTGCGTCATCAAAATCACGCGCATGAAAGCGTTTAAGGCCTAAGTATCCGACCGCAGAGGCCCTTAGAATCCAGAAATGGGCAGGCGCCAGTAAAGCACGGTGACCAAGTGTTTGTTCTATCAGGGGTGCCTGGCGTACAAAATTGTTTCCTATGAAAAGAGTTTTTTCCTTAAAAGCAGAAGGAAAGTCCCCAAATTTCAGGCATGTATCTTCCATGTTTCTGGTCAGGCCATGACCGTTATTCCAGACAAACTGTGCTGTGAAACACTCCCCTTTTCTGGAATCTATAATTGGGGCTATAGGGGTGTGGGAGTGCAGTATCTGGCTGGCCAGGGCCTCTAGGCTGGAGATACCAATAATGGGTACCTCAAGCGCGTGGCACAAACCTTTGGCAGTGGAGAGCCCTACTCTCAGACCGGTGAAGCTGCCCGGTCCTATTGCAACAACAAGGGCCTTCAAATCATGAATATCTGATCTCGTCGTGGTGAGCAGGGAATCCAGGGCAGGTATGAGACCCCCAAAATGCCCTTTTCCTTTGGAGACAGAGAATTCTCCCAGAACTGTTTCGTCCTCCTCCATGAGAGCCATGCTAAATTGAAGCGTGGATGTATTTATGGCTAAGATCATCTACCAGAGCCTATTCCAAAATTCTTGCCACATCGTTATACATCACAACAACCATCAGCATGATGAGGAGAAAAAGCCCAATTTTTTGGGCCATTTCCCGTTTCTTTATACTTAGCGGTTTGCCTATGATAAGTTCGATCAGTAAGAAAACAATGAGGCCCCCATCAAGGATGGGCACAGGCAGGAGGTTCAGGATCCCCAGATTGATACTTATGACGGCCATAAAGGGAATCAGATAGACCAGGCTTTCTTTTGCCAGTTGCCCGGTCATTTGGCCTATCAGGATGGGGCCTCCCAGTGTCTTTATCGGTATGACCCTTTGGAAAAGTTTTACAATCGTCAGGCAGGTCAGTTCTATGATTTCCCATGTTTTCCTGAAACCCTCTTTGATCGCATCCAAAGGCCCCAATTCGATGTTCCTGAATTCTCCTGAAGCGACGATGCCAATAAGGGCCGATTTGATCTCTTCGCCAAAAATGTTCTTTACCACGGATGTTTCCGGTACCACTGTGAAGGTGGGGGAAAGGTCCCCCCTTTTTACAGTAATTTCCAGGGCCTTTCCCGCGCTGTCCTTGACCGCATTTTTTATTCCTGACCAGCGATCAACGGGTTTTCCGTCAATAGAGACAATGACGTCTCCTTTCAAGAGCCCTGCCTGATACGCTGGTGATTCCGGCGTTACCTGCCCGATTTCCGAGGTCATTACATGGTTGCCGGCGAACATGTAAAAAACACAGAAGATCAACAAGGCCAGCAAAAGATTAAACAAAGGGCCTGCGCCCGCGATAGCAATGCGCTTGAGCACGTGCTGGCTGGCGAAGGATTTTTTTTCGTCTTCAGGGGTGAGAGGTTCGCCGGCATCGTCAATACTCTCACCAAGCATCTTTACGTATCCGCCGAGGGGGATATAGCGGATAGAATATTCGGTTTCACCAACCGTTCTCCATACCAGTTTAGGACCAAAGCCCAGGGAGAATTTGAGGACCTTCACGCCAAAATATTTAGCAACGAGAAAATGCCCTAATTCATGAAAAAAAATCAGAATACCCAGTACAATGATAAAGGGCAGTATGTAATACAGGAAAACACTCATGATTCAGTTTGAATACCTTTCGAGTTTAATATTTACAGATAGATTTTACTAAACCAGGACACATATATCAACTATGTTAATACAATAACAGCAATTCTAATTTTGATGGTCTTGTAAAAAGTCCAAATTTATACTTTAGACTCCCATAACTATTTAATATTCCAATATATAAATTATTATTTTTGTGCATTTTGTGCCTTTTTGCGGCTATATCAATTTTGATGGTTTCGCAAAAAGTCGTCACTCCGGTGAAAACCGGAGTCCAGAAACTCTGCAACTAATTGAAAAAACTGGATTCCGGCTTTTGCCGGAATGACAAAAAATGGTGTTTTTCGACTTTTTACGAGACCATCAATTTTGGCTCCGGACTACTTTTTCCATGTTTTATCTCGGGTTATGAGTCCCTGGAGGTTTCTTGAGGTCTCCGCTGGCCCTGCAACGATGAACGGTAAACAGCAAACGGTGAACTATTTCTTAATTTTCACAGTATACTCCGGGCCATATCACGAGCCCATCTGTCAACCTCCATGACCGTTTCAATACTATCAATAGGGTGGTTCTCATGTGAGGCCATGGTTTTTTCGATGAGATCGGGGATATCAAGGAACCCTATATCCCCTTTTAGAAAAGACTCAACGGCAATTTCATTGGCCCCGTTCAATACTGCCGGCATGCTCCCCCCAATTTCTGCTGCTTTAAGTGCGAGATCAAGGCACCTGAACCTCTTCATATCCGGCTTTTCAAAGCTGAGAGTCCCCACCTTTTCAAGCTCCAGTGGAGGGACGCGAGTTTTTAAGTGATGCGGGAAGGAAAGGGCGAAAGATATCGGGATAATCATGTCAGGAACGCCCATCTGGGAGATTATAGAGCCATCCTTATATTCTACCATGGAGTGCACAATACTCTGGGAGTGTATAAGGATACTGATTTGATCCATTTTTAGATCAAAGAGCCATTTGGCCTCTATGGCCTCAAGCCCTTTATTCATCATGGTAGCCGAGTCGATACTGACTTTTGGACCCATATTCCAATTTGGGTGATTCAAGGCCTGGGCTGGGGTCACCTTGCTCATTGCTTCAAGCGATAAATCTCTAAAGGGACCACCGGAGGCAGTTAGAATAACACGTCTCAAATCTTCTCTCGGATGCCCCTGCAGAGATTGAAGAATAGCGCTGTGCTCGCTGTCGATAGGCAGGATCGAAACACCATGCTTTCTGGCCTCTGCCATAACTAAGGAACCGGCCATCACCATTGTTT
>JAUWMY010000077.1 GCA_030612945.1 Desulfobacteraceae bacterium | reverse complement strand
CCTTCGATATCAATAAAACTGGCAAGTGCATTTCCTGCTATAAGCACCAATCCGCAAATCAATAAAAAAAGTATTACACCAAATTTTTTCATCCTTATCGTTTCCTTTCCTTACTGGACTGCTTGACTCTGTTTATGATCTACTTTTTAAATTTGAAGTTAAAACTTGATTGTTGTTATGAGCAAGTGATGTGCCAGACGGAAAGGAATTGAACGTAAATGAGGGAAATTTTTTTTTCTCTGAATTTTCAATTAGTTATATCGTTGATGAGCCCTTGACTTTGTTAGTAATAAACCATTCTGTCAAAGGGTATAAGAAGGGTCAGTAATTTGTTGCCAACTAATAGTGTAATCTTCTACCACTATATCGAAAAAGAATCCCCACCCAAGTAACCCTGTCTACGCTTACTATTGGCTTGACTCTTTTTAAAATCAAAATTAGTTTAAATAATCACATGTAAAGGATAGGCTTGAGAACTTTTCGCCTCCGAATGGCTTCCAGAAGGCCTACCGCTCCTGTCATCATATTATCCCCAAGAGGTGCTCCCATTACGATTGGCAACCGGGAGTTCTCTACCAGGCTGCGCTTCGGACCGGTGGCCACAATTACATCTACATTTTGAAACCCAAAGGCCTGACGCATATAAACGCCATGCCCTCCTTCTTCCAATATCTGTTTATGCTCCAATTTTCCGTCAGCCAGTTCTACCAATAGAGACTCCAGCCGTTCAAGGGTAATATCATGCGTATGGTATTCAAAAAAACCTGCAATTTCACCTCCTTCAATAGCGGCACCCAGGGTGTGGGAGGTCGCCACGTCGAGAATAAGCACCCTTTCTTTTGATCTTGCCTGCAAATCCATGGACGATCCGAGTATAGCAGCCATTCCACTGTCCATAACATAAACTTCACTAACCGGTAATGCCTTTACACTATCTGCTATGGAAGTGAGGCGATTAAAAGTGCTTGGGATTTCACCATCTTTATAGAGCAAGGTATGGGGAAAAGGGTTCTCATCCAGACTGGTCTGAAAAATATTGTGACGATAATCTAAGTGGGACACACACGCAGGTGCCACGCCATGATCCTGGGCACAAATTCCCATTACATCAAATTCAAAGGGCACACCAAATCCTTTAATAATGTGTTTTAACCGTTTCACGTCCAGGTCGCCAATGGCCAAATGGCTATACTTTCTATTCTTGCGCAAATCATCTGCTTCCAGATCTTCAATAACTTTTATGCCCCAGGACCGCACTTTGCCTAAATTGTGATGGATCGTAGCGGCAGAAGAAACAGACATTATGACTTCTGCCTCCTGCGCCCGCTGCTTTAATACTGATGATACGGGGCCTCCGCCCATCTCACATCCGGTGATCAAGAGATCCCCTTCAAGGCCTGCCACCTTTTCTGCCATGTACATCACAGGAGATTTAACTACAGCCTTATAGTGCAGTCCTGAATCAATATCATAATAGAGGACATCCATGGTCCCAGCACCAATATCCAGCATCAAAAATTTGCTCATCGATCTTTTTCCCCCTGAACCTGTGAATGTCTACAATACTGTTTTATTTCTATCAGATTTCTTAGGCCGAGGTCAAATCCAGTGTAGAGCGGCCAGCGATGCTACCCAGGATTGTAAAACAAAACATAGACATTTTGATAAAAGAATTGCATAAGCTGTTTCAGCAATGAAACGATTTATGTCGTAGCCGTTCACGGGTTCAAAGGTTCAGGGTTTACAAAAAAGAAACGTTGAACCTTTGAACCCTGAACCCGTGAACGGCTACGGACATATCGTGCCTGGAAAAAAATTGAAGTCGCGTTTTGAAAACAGAAAAACTGATTTAATCAGGAGGCAATACAAATGCGAAAACGGCCTTGGAAATCCACGATAGGTACCACGAGGAAGGTACTCTGGAACTTAGGGCTCATTTCCCTGGGAAGCGCGCTCTGTGCCGTGGCCATAAATGGGATACTGGTTCCCAGAGAGTTTTTGAGCGGGGGGTTTACAGGAGCAGCCCTTGTGATTCGCTATCTGCTACCAGCGCTGCCCCTGGGAGGAATCTACCTCGTGTTGAATATTCCACTTTTCGCACTCGGATGGAAGTTCGTGGGTCTGCGTTTCTTTTTTTACAGCATAGCGGGAATGATAATTCTTTCAGGTGCTTTAGAGTTGATCAATGTAACATTGCCTATACAGGATAAACTTCTGAGTGTCCTGCTTGCGGGGATCATCACTGGCGCAGGATCAGGTATTATTTTGAGGTCCCTGGGGTCAGCAGGGGGTACAGATATTTTATCGGTCATCTTGCTTAAACGTTATTCCGTCCGTCTCGGCACTACCATCCTTGCCTTCAATAGTATTATCATGATAACAGCGTCTATCCTGTTTTCCTTAGAAAGGGCCCTTTATACTCTGATTTATTTATATGTCAGCTCTTACGTGATCAACCTGGTAGTGACGGGGCTGAGCCAGAGGAAAGCGGTTCACATCATTTCTTCTCAATGGGAAGAAATTTCCCATGAGATTATTGAGAAAATCCGACGGGGAGTGACAATCACCAGAGGTCGTGGAGGATACACGGGCAGGGAGGTTCAGATCTTGTACGCGGTCGTTAACTTCAGGGAACTTTCCCGGCTCAAGCAAGTGATACGCCGTGTTGATCCCGATGCGTTTGTTGTGGTTACAGATACTCTCGAAGTAATGGGACATAGCATTGGCAACCAGCCCCACTGGTAAATATAGGTGGGTAGTATGCCTTCGGGGCAGAGTCCCGTCAACGGTTGTTGAAAGATGAACGTCGAACATCGAACATCCAACGTCCAACATCGAATAAAAAAACAAACATCCAATACCGAACATTCAATCACGCCAAGGCGTGATTCGATGTTCATCTTTTCAGTCCGTCCTGGGCAAAAACAACTTAGCGCTTATGGCCTCAAGCCCCCTTCATAAAGGGGGAGGCTGCGTGGCCTTCATGGAGGTTTGTTGCTATGATAATGCTTACTTCTCACTCAAGGGCTTCGGCGTAACAATTATATCTATCCGGCGATTAATGGCGCGCCCCTCTGCTGTTTGGTTCGATGCCAATGGCCGTGCAGACCCGTAACCGACAGGGAAGATTTTCTCATATGCTAAGGTACCATTAGCCACAAAATATTCACGAACGGCTTCGGCCCGCTGCTGGGATAGCTTCTCGTTCATCTCATCTGATCCTGTGCTGTCCGTATGCCCTTCAATGACAAGTTCCGGTTCACCAAATGTGCGAATGGCTTGCTGAACCTTGCTGAGCAGGGAGTAATTGTCAGGCATGATAATGGCCTTGCCAACAGGAAATTGGATGGCCCTCAACCGAATCACCAGTGAATTTCCCTGCTTGTACACTTCCGCCTCGGTCGGCCCAAATTGCCTTCGGACTTCATCGAACTGTCTATTAAACCGCCTCTCGGCTGCAAAACGCTCTTTTGTAGCCTTTTTTTCTCGTGCCAATCGCTCCTTTTCAGCCTGTTCCTCCCGGGTCAACCCCTCCAAAGAGGTAATCTCCTTTTCCATGTCTTTCATTTTTTCCTGTTGAGACTTGGATGTGGCGATTATGGATTGACGATCCCCCTGGAGCGCACCAATTGAGCTGAGGATATTCTTGACCTGTGTCTCGAAATCTTTGTCACGCATATCCGGCTCAGAAAGCTTGCTTGACGTCTTATGCAGCAGTCCTTCAAACCAGAGTGTGATCTGTTCCGGTTCCATAGTTCGAATTTTCTTGCTCTCATCCATTACTTGAATAAGACGCCGGGCCTGAAAAAGCGTTTCCTTAGACAGCGCATCAATCTGTTCCTTCTGGTAACGATTTCCCGAAATATATGCATCGGTATCACTCAACTGCTTCTGGGCGATTATAAGCGTCTCCGGTGTAATTTTCCTTGCGCCATCGGCCTCTGCTTGATGGATCAGTTTACGAGCTTCTCCAAGGGCCTCATCCTTAATTGCAAGTAGCTCAAGTTCATCGAAAGCTTTTATGACCTTTGGACTATTTTTCCGGGCATATTTCAGATTGTTCTCTTCAATCGCTTTTGAAAGCCCGACAAATTGTTTCTCTGCTTTGCCATAACCTTCCAGTTTAGGAGCCCCCACAGAGCGAGCTCGCTCGCGGGCTTTAATCGGATCTTTCAGTACGGTTTTAGCGAGTTGGCTTGCCTCTTCAGCTCGCCGGAGTTGGGCACGGCCGTCGGCTACTTTCTGCATTATTAGAGAAAGTTCATCTCCGACCTCTAATCCTTCCTTGGCGTCATTAAGGGATGCCTCGGCCCTGCCAAACCAGGTAGGTGCCAGGACATCAAGTTGATTGCTTCTCGCATTGCTAATCTCTTTATCCAAACGTTTTACCTGCTCTGTGGGATTTTCCGACGTTGAAATTGGCTCCACCTTCAACTCGCTCCCCGCACAGCCCCCCATGAAACACACAGCAATAAAGAGAACTATCATGATTTTAATATTTTTTCCCATTAACATGGTCCTACTCCTTTCGTTAACTTTGTTGTTCCTGCTTTTCTCTTACAATAAATCCGGATGTTCCCACATAAATCAAATACCGCTTGTCCTTTCCTGAGGTCTGAAACGCGGCATTCCCATAGACAGTGCTGACAAGCGGTAATTGAGACCCATATTTATAAAGATATCGCCAAAATGGATCGGCTTCATGTTTCACAAGTGAATAGACGGTGTGTGGTTGATTGACCTCTGCTTCAGTGCTCAGATAACGACCTCGAAGACGTGTTAACCTATAGCGGGTGTGAAGCCCAAGAAAGTTAAGCCAGCTGTTCCATTTTAAGATATCTCCTTCGATCATCCACTGATCACCCTTCACGAATAGATATCGCGTTTTATGAGAGTGAGCGCAGAAAAAACTTACCAGGCTCATCTTACTGTTCGGAGCCCCGTCTAATGATTGGGTAAAGACCTCAGCTACAGGCTCCTCAACATTAAATACATGATATGCGCGAAGAAAAAAACCTAAAAATAGAACCATTCCAAAAACAGATATCCAAACGGTAATCAACAACAAATTGCGCAAGCTTGCCAATAATCTGAGCGAAACAGCATGTTTTTTAGAAAGAACCCCGATTATCCAACGAATGCGGCGAAAAAGAAAGAACAAAAAAGAAACGAGTCCCAAAAAAATGCCGATCGCACCTGCATAAATGAAATAATTTGGGTCAAATTGAGGTATAGGAATATGCATTTTTACAAGTTATAGAATCATTTCGCTATTTTATGAAATCCCGTCGTCCATAGGCGGGACTTCGCCGCTCTAAAAAGGGGGTGCCTTAGGCAGTTAACTACCACCCCTAAAAGGGATGCTTGAACGGTGACCCTAAAAGGGTCAAAATATGTAAATAAAACGAATTAGAATGACAAAGGCCAAAACCCCCCAGTTAAATACGTTTCACTGTCACTATCGTGAATTTCACGGGGCAGGCAAATTTCAAATCAATGTCAAATGACAAATGCTAAAACATATACATTCACCCAACTCACCGCAATTTAATTTCCTTATAAGGCAGGCCAAGTGTCTTCGCCAGGATCTTCATATCATCCTCGAGCGTAACCTCAGTTCCATCCTCCCTCTTGACTCTCGTGGCCTTATCGCCCACTACGAACACCTGAAGCCTTTTCAGATCAAGGAGTCTCCCGGCCAGAATCTCAAGTTCCTCTCTCGATGCTCTGATAAAAGCATCCTGAATTTTATCGAGCGTGTCAAGAGGCTCCTCACGCATGTAATACCTGCCATACACTTCCACGAGTTCTGAGGGAGTATCCACGTTGAAGACAAAACTATTTAGTGAATCCAACCTCTTTTGTTCGAGTTCCTCCTTTGGGACATTTTTTCTCAACCCAGTCATAATCTTCACTGTTTCCTGTATCGCCTGACTTGTGCTGTCCCCCTTGCAACCAATATATCCCACCAGCAATCCTGCCTGCCACTTATAGGTCTGATAAAACCAGGCCGAATAAATGAGTCCCAGATCAGATCGCAGCCTGGTGTACATCAAGGAATTATTACCGCCGAATATGTTCATCAGGAGGCTCATCTTCCAGTATTCCGGATGGGTGCGCTTCAGACCGGGAAGGAGCAATGCCACCTGGGATTGAACCTGACCTGGTTTGTGGATAAGGGCCAACACGGATGGCGTTTGCGCCGGATCGTCGAGTTTCCGCGCTGGAACCCTGGACCTGGGCAGGGCCTGAAAAAGTCTCCCCAGGCCTTTCATCACATCGGTCTTTTCAATGTCTCCTGCAACGGCCGCCACAATGTTTGAAGGCACGAGATATGTGTTCAAGAATTCTTTCAGGTCCTCCCGCGTAATGGCAGGGATCGTTTCCAGGCCCTGGAGCGGATCGCGACCATAGGGATGTCCCTTGAAATGCCAGATCATCCCTTCACGCATGACGACTGCCTGTGCTTTCCCGCCCTGTCTTTTAAGCTCGACCAATGCCTGCTGCTTGACCACATGGAACACGCTGGGATCAAACATGGGCCGTGTGAGAACCTCTTCCAGCAGGGCCAACCCCTTGTCCCAGTCATCTTTCATAACCGAGAGCCTTATTATGGTGTCCTCCTCGTGGACTGAGACCGAGAGCCTGATAGCGTTCTCATCCAAGACCATGGCCAATTCAGATGGTGAGTATTTTTCAGTGCCGCCGGGGATCAGTGATCCATTGATCAAACCTGGCAAACCAATTTTGTCATCATCAATATCAACTGCTCCGGCCTTAACCAGGAGTGTTAAATCGACAAGGGGAAGTTCTCTGTCTGGCAGATAAAACACCGTTGCACCTTCGACCTTTGCAGTCTCCGCCTCCGGGTATTCAATTTTGTCCGGCCTCCGCTCGAAGGACAGCGGATGTTTCCAGCCTTCAGGCGTGGGGAAGATTGAGTTGTTCGAGGACGTGTCTGTCTTAATCACCTTTGCTGCGGCCGAACCGGTTATTGATCGGACCTCTGTATAGTGCTCCGGCGGGGCATCAGGCTTGCCGCCCGGAATAACATACACACTGGTTCTATTCTCCGTACGGATGTATTTTTTAGTCACCCGTCTGATTTCCTCCGGCGTGACCTCTCCAATCTTTTCAAGATAGGTAGTCAGATAGTGCCAACCAACCTGGACTTCCAGGGTTGCCATGGTAGCTGCCAGCGACTCGTTGCTCCGCATCCTGTCCAGAAAATCACGCTGATTAAGTTTTTTGATCCGTTCGAGCTCACGTCTTGAAACCAGTTCTGTTTTCATTTTTTCAACTTCAGCGAGTAGAATTTCTTCCAGCCCTTCACATGCCTTGATGTAGGCATGGCGTTTTTCCTCCACAGTAAGATTTTTGTCTTTAAGTTCCTCCGGCTCATTGGGGGAGCCGCCCAGGATAACCATGCCGGCATAACGGTTGTCGGGGTTATAGGCCCATGCCTGGATAGCCCGGCCTTTATTGACAATGTTCTGGGTTATGCGAGCACTGCGGCCGTGGCTCAAAATCATAGTCATGGCGTCAAGGGCGTAAAAATCCTCCATTCCCATACGCGCGGTGTGAAAACCGATTCTGACAAGGGGCGTTCGAGCCCCCTTCAAAAAACGGACACTCTCACGCGGGCCTTGCTGGAGTGGTTCTTTTGTCACCTGTTCGGGCGCGCGTTTTCCCGCTGGATATCTCGAGAAATAGATATTAGCCAGCCTCCGGGCCTCTTCGACTGTTACGTCACCCGCCAGCACACAAACAGCGTTCGTTGGGTTGTAGTATTTTGCGTGAAATCCCATGGCATCCGTGGTGTTATACTTTTCCATATCGGCCTTCCAGCCAATGGTTGGATTTCTGTACGGATGGGCAATGTAGGCAGTGGTATTTAGATCGAGCCAGGCAGCGCCCTGAGGATTATTGATATACCGAAAGGCCCACTCCCTCTGAACTACTTCTTTTTCCACATAAAACTCACGCCAGGAGGGCTCGAACAACTGTTCACTCACTATTGAAAACCATTGATCGAGCATGTCAGACGGAACTGATGCCATGTACTGAGTCTGTTCTTTACTTGTAAAGGCGTTCACGCCCACGGCGCCGTTCCTTCCAAGTTGGGACGAAAAGGCCTGAGGAACGTAGATTTTTTGCACCTCGCGCCGGAGGCTGTCCATTTCAGAGAGTTTAGCCTTAATGAGCATCTGATCGGGCTTTCGCTTGCGTTCCTCCGCCAGGATAACCTGGTAAGCTGCCTCGATTTTTTCTTGCAGCTCCTGGTCTTTTTTGACATCCAGGGTGCCAAAGTTTTTCGTTCCCTTAAACATCATGTGCTCAAGCAGATGAGCAATGCCGCTTTTACCGGCCTGCTCAAGCGCGGATCCCGCGCGGATTGCAACCCGGCAGGCAACCTGAGGCGCGGTCGGACGCTCCACGATCAAAAACAACATGCCATTTTTCAGCGTGAACTCTTTGACATTCAGCTTTATGTCCTGAGCTGGATCTTCTGCCAGGCACATACCTCCGGCAGCTAACAACAAAAAGATCTCAAAAATAAAATTCTTAACAAATCGCACGGATAATTCCTCCCAAAGTTATTGAGCCTTGCTCAAACATAGTAAGCCACCACCCCTAAAAGGGTCAAAATATGTAAATAAAATGAATTCGAATGACAAAGGTCAAAGCCCAAATTTCAAATGAATGTCAAATGACAAATGCTAAAAAATAAATGTCCACCCATTATTTCAAACGCAGCCTACAGTGGTGAAGATGTACAATAGGAAAAAGATAAATAACTGATAGTTTTGGAAAACATTTTGACATTGGGGTTTTGGATTTGATTTGACATTTGGATTTTGTCATTTGAACCCTGGCCCAGACCTGGTTTTGAAAGACCAGTGTCAAAGAAAGCCAATTATGAGTTTTCCTTAAGGCTTACACGTACTCCAAGTGTGTCGCACCAGGGCAGGCTTTATTCCATAGGGCATCACAAATCACTACCTAACACGCATAGCAGCGCTGGGATTAGTTAAAAAAGGTCATCCTCCTTCGTATCATCCACCTTCATCCAGATTCTGTACAATTTTTCACCGGCCATCTCAAAGCACTTGTATCCTGTTGAATCAACCTCTTCCACCACGACCTCACCCAGTTCTTTGCATTG
>JAUWMY010000526.1 GCA_030612945.1 Desulfobacteraceae bacterium | reverse complement strand
TTCTGTGGTTATGTTCTGGTACGGATTGATCTTTATGATTGCCCCAAGCCCCTATGTGTTTACCTCCTTTTCCATAGGGGCTTTTTAATACCAAATTCTACAGCTTAAGTTCCTGTTCAAGAGCCTCTTCCAAATCCAGGCCGTCAATATTCTGATACCGCATTAAGGCCCTAAGTACCTTTAGCGGCAGAGAAGAAAAGTAAAAGCAAGGAGCCTTCTCTGTTTTTGGGCTGCAAGGGAATTAGGCATGTCCCTTACAGTGCTAGCCAGGAAATTGGAAATGAGTATTGCTGGAGTGGGGTTTGCAGTGGAAAGGGGAGAGCTCATAGCCAAAAAAAGGGATTTAATGCTGATAAACTGATTTACTAAGTTATTAAAGAGCGTCCCCATTCACAAAATTCGACTCAGACTTTCTATCAATATTTCTTGACCAAACAACTAATTTTAGTTAATTTTGTCTAAGCTTTTAGAATAATTGGTTTTAGCCTTCATAAGGGAAAACCATCAATTATTTGCCCGAAGATCCCGATTCTCAGAACATAATCAGGGTTTTTCTTTAGATGGGCTGCCTTCTGAAGGAAGCGGTCATTCTGTAAGAACTCAAAACTGTAGGGAAGGAGTTAACGATGAAAGAAGTAGATTACATGGCTGTCGCTGAAAAGGCGATGAATCAGATTAAGCAAGGGGCGTTTTTGACCGTCAGGGCAGGGGAAGCGCTCAACACCATGACCATCGGATGGGCTACCATCGGATATGTCTGGAGAAGACCTGTCTTCATGGTCCTGGTTCGCGATTCCAGGCACACCTTCGGGATCATCGAGAAGGCTGCCGACTTCACCGTGTCCGTACCCATGACCGACATGCAGGATGCTATTATGTTCTGCGGGACCAAATCCGGTAGGGATTATGACAAGTATAAGGAGTGCGGTCTGGAACTTGCCGAGGCGAGGGAGGTGGTCTCACCAATTATCAACACGCCGGGTATTCATTTTGAATGCAAAATCGTCTTCAAGGCGGCCATGGACCCTGCTTACCTGGATGCGGAGTACAAAAAGCTCTATCCGAAAAAGGACTACCATACCCTATATTTCGGTGAGATCCTGGATTGCTATGAAATTTGAACCTGTCAGAATGAAAAATTTGATCCCCGGTCTCACGTACTATTATCATTGAAGTAGTTGGGCGTTGTAGCGCTTGATGAATACATATTGCAGACCTCATTAAGTGGTTAAGAAGTTGAGTGGTTAAGTAGTTGTTCTCGTTTGTTTTTGTACAGTTTGCATGAAAATTGGACACTCGTAGAATTCAGGAATTCAGGAATTCATGAATTGAAATATGAATCTTTTCCTTATCTTAATCCCTCAATCCCTAAATTCACAATTCCTCAATTTGGCTCCATATAGCCATTATGATGACGATGGTGTCCAAAAATCGGACCTAGTTTT
Source organism: Desulfobacteraceae bacterium (assembly GCA_030612945.1). Lineage (GTDB taxonomy): Bacteria > Desulfobacterota > DSM-4660 > Desulfatiglandales > Desulfatiglandaceae > 4484-190-2. The sequence continues at coordinate 757 of JAUWMY010000526.1, read as the reverse complement.
TAGATCAAATAACGAGGTCTGTATTGATAGTTTTGCATTAACATTATAAGAACATAGTACCGGGAGTATTCAATATCTTGAGAGAGGAAGGAAAATCGTTATGGCAGCATTGCAACCTTTTGATCGTATCACGATAGATCCGGATATCATGAATGGTAGGCCCTGTATAAGAGGTATGCGCGTTCAGGTATCTTTGATACTAAATTTAGTGGCAAATGGTATGACCACAGAGGAAATAATCAAATCCTACCCTTATATCGAGTCTGAAGACATATCTCAATGCCTCCATTATGCGGCATGGTTGTCTGAAGATCCCATTGAACTGTTGGCAGAGGCATAGTCCCGGTGAAATTCTTAAGCCATCTCTTGCCCATAAATAAAGTGTAACTGGTGGCCCCTTTTCATTAACCTATTTGCTTGACGTTTACTCAATTGTTGAAGAGCATGAGAATGTTACTGAAAAAGTCCTCGAATGAGGGTAAACGTGAAGATTTAAATTAGAAAACCCTGTGTCTCTAAATGAGAACAGGGTTTTTTTATAACAAAAAACCAGACGGATACAGAGCGTTTTTCAAGGTATCAATCAGTCGTTGATGTTCTCTTAAGAAAAGGCCGGTGAGGCTTGGAAAGTGGCATTGAAATTAGCTGTTTTACGTAAAGAAGCCGCTCTATCTCAGAAAGAAATGGCTCGAAAAGTGGGGACGCCTCAATGCAAATCAACCGATTTGAGTCCCAATCTTACGAGGGGCACTCCTTG
>JAUWMY010000215.1 GCA_030612945.1 Desulfobacteraceae bacterium | reverse complement strand
TTAGAGCAGAAGTAATAGTTCACCGCAGAGACGCTGAGTCCGCAGAGAAAAAACATTTTCTTTTCTGCTGAGAGGGCAGAAAAGAAAATAGTTTAACTCAATGTTCTTTGCGCCTCAAGAGAGCAAAACGAACGGGTGGTGAATGCTTAAGAACAAACCTTTTTATTCAATCTGTAGAAAAGGAGCATAGAACAAGCTGATGATGTTATCGAGAAAGTCCTATGTAATTTTCTTTATCCCCGTTAAAGACGGGATCTTCTACCAGCATCCAGAAACCAGCATCCAGCATCGCTTCGCCTCAAGTAGTAAGATATTTGCTTCCTCAAGTCGGAGGTTTGAGGCGAAGCTTCGCTAGAAGAAAGGAGGAGTTATGGACTTCAAAGAAGTGATTAACAGAAGACGCGCGGTCAATTTTTTTAATCCTGAAAAGCCAGTTTCTGATGAGGTGTTAAGGGATCTCATAGAGATGGCAGCAAGGGTCCCTTCCAGTTTCAATCTTCAGCCTTGGAGCCTTATGGTTCTCAAGGATCCTGATGAGAAAATGAAACTCAGAAAACTTGCATGGGACCAGCCCAAAGTGAGCGAAGCGCCGGTAGTATTTATCGTGCTTGCGGACCGGGACGGATGGAAAGGAGGGCATGCATTCGTTGAGAAAAATTTCAAAGAGACGGTAAAAGCCGGAAGTATGTCCGAAGAGCAATACGATTGGTTTATCAATGCCTGCAAGGGTCTTTATGGCGAGACAGAAGAAAAACAACAGGCCTTTGCATGTAAAAACACCGGTTTTTTCGCCATGGCCCTGATGTTTGCTGCAAAATCACTGGGGCTCGATACACACCCTATGGACGGTTTTGATCATGATGGGGTACGGAAGGCATTCAACATCCCGGAAAACTACTGGATTCCCCTGCTATTGGCAGTAGGGTTTTTTGATGAGACCAAAAAATTGCATCCTCCCAAATGGAGAAAAACCTTCGAAGAGATAATGGTGAAATTTGATTGAATGTTAAAAGGAGATGACAAATGGGACAGAAGATATTAGTGGCAATTGATGATTCTGAAAATGCCATGAGGGCAGTGGAACTTATTGCAAAATCCTTCACTCCAGATCACAGAATCACTCTATTCAGTGTTATTTTAGATACCCCTGCCATATGTGATATGAATAATCCGAGTTTAACCCCTTACTTTATGGCTCAAAAAGCGGCATTCTGCGAAGTGGAGGATCAAAAGAAGGTCCTTATAAAACAAGCCCTGCAAAAGGCTAAAGAACTTCTCCTCAAAGCGGGATTCGAAGAGAAGAATATCACTATAAAAATGGAGGATAAAAAGAAAGGGGTAGCCAGGGGTATCATTCAAGAAGCAGATTTAGGCTATGATACCATAGTATTGGGGAGAAGGGGGCTGTCCGGCATTAAAGAATTCTTTCTCGGAAGTGTCTCACAAAAAGTTCTCCAATCAGCAAAGGCTGTGTCTGTTGTGCTGGTAAATTGAGTCCCCTACCTATCACTTCTCATGTATTGGTTTTTTGATGAGACCAAAAAACTACATCCTCCCAAATAGAGAAAAATCTTTGAAGAGATAATGGTGAAATTTGATTGAATAACAAGAGGGGCAAATAACACCTAAAGGAATTCCTTCATGCATATAACCAACCTGTTTAAGCACTGGACCTATCAGATTTTTTCCCCGACAGCAGTTCTCAGGAAGAAATATGAGGCTTTTAAATCCCTTTTGACACATGATAAGCAGGTCCATGAACTGATGGCGGAACTGGAAGAGATATATCACAATCAGGTAAGAGTAGACTTTAGGGTAATCGAGGACAAATATAATGATCTGTCCCGTTACGTTTTTGCCATGCTGGAGGACTTTGCAAAAATGTGCCCTTCCTGTTACCCTGATTTAAAAGACTATTTCAAGAGATTCGACTCATATGTAAGATTCATTTTCACGCCAACAGAGTGTAATACTTCTGCCCCATTTACAATTCCGTTAAATAAGATTCCTCCTGATGGCCAGGCCCTGGTTGGCGGCAAGGCTTTGAACCTGTCCATAGTTGAAAGAGATCTGCAACTTCCCATACCAGGAGGGGTTGTGATCACCACTAACGCTTTTTGTTATTTTATCAAATTTAATGATTTGAGAAAATCGATTGATAAAAGGTTAACTAAGCTGGACATCAACTCCACTGCCTCTTTGAATATTATTTCACATGAGTTAGTGGATATGATGATGAAAGCACGAATTCCTCCTGATATGGAAGAGGACATCCTTAACGCCTATAACTCGCTTCAAAAGTCAACAGGCAAGGATGTCAGGCTGGCCATGCGGAGCAGCGCTGTGGGCGAGGACACGCGCTCATCCTTTGCAGGCCAGTACCGGACAATTCTTAATGTAAGAAAGGAAGGTATGCTTGATGCCTACAAAGCTGTTATAGCGAGTAAATACTCGCCAAGGGCACTTTATTACAGGATCAGCTATGGGCTTTTGGATACGGAAACTTCCATGGCGGTTTTAGCCCTTGAGATGATAGATTCGGCTGTAAGCGGAATTGTTTATACTGAAGATATTGAAGACTTTGACTCAAAGAACCTGGCCATTCACTCCATCTGGGGGCTTGGTGAATTATTGGTAGGAGGTGAGATATCTCCGGATATCATAAATATTACAAAAAAGAAAAGACCCGAAATTATCCGGAAACAAACAGGAATCAAATCCAGGCAGATGGTCTTTTCAACAAAAAATTCCACTGAGATTGTTCCTGTTAATGACGGTAAACAGCGGTTGCATTCTCTTGATGATGCCTCTGCCCTTATTATTGCCAATTGGGGAATGAGACTCGAAAAGCATTTTAAAGAACCACAGGATATTGAGTGGTGCATGGATAATGATGGCCGGCTTTTTCTGCTTCAATCAAGACCACTTCGGTCGGAAGAAACCGACTTTAAGCCTTTGGAATGTAAGTTTGAAGATATCGAAAATCCCGTTCTGGTGTCGGGTGGGGAAACGGCCTGTTCCGGAATCGGAGCAGGCAAAGTGTTCAGGATAGACCGGGAATCCGATCTTGAAAACCTGCATGAAGGTTCGGTCCTGGTAGCGAGGAATGCATCGCCCAACTATGTCACGGTTATGAACAAGTTAAACGCCGTAGTAACTGATACGGGAAGCACTGCCGGGCATTTTTCATCTGTAGCACGTGAGTTTGGAGTCCCGACTCTGGTGAATACCCGAGTTGCAACTGCCAGACTGACCCATGGGAATGATGTTACAGTATATGCTGACGGCAGGGAGGTCTATGATGGGATTGTACAAACAATGATGGAAAGCCCATGCGCGCGAAGAGACCTGCTGTCAGACAGCCCGTTTGTACGCAAATTGAGATATGTCATTAATTTTATTTCACCTTTGAGACTCACCGATCCACAGGCGGAATCCTTTGTCCCGGAAGGGGCCAGATCGCTTCACGATATTCTCCGGTTTACCCATGAAAAGGCAGTTCAGGAGATGTTTCACATGGGAGATCGACGGATAAGAAAGACAGGAAGCGCCCGAAAACTCATTTCACATATCCCGATGCTCTTTTATGTAATTGATGTTGGCGGGGGGCTCAGGCACGATACAAATGACAAAAAAACGGTCAAAATGGATGATGTTTTGAGCGTTCCAATGACTGCTGTTTTTAAAGGGCTGAGTCACCCGGAAATACAATGGTCGCAGTTTACTCATTTTGACTGGGCGGAGTATGACAAAATTGTTATGAGCGGCGGAATTATCAGCCCGGAAGCCGCAATGTTTGCAAGTTATGCGGTCATGTCTTATGACTATCTTAATCTTAATTTGCGCTTCGGATATCATTTTGTTATTCTGGACACAATCTGTGGAGATAAAACAGAAGACAACTATATCCTTTTCAGATTTTCCGGAGGAGGGGCCGACTTTGATAAAAGATCTTTAAGAGCGGATTTTCTAAGTGGTGTTTTGCAGCGCCTTGGATTTGATGTTGATAAAAAAAGCGATCTTATAGAAGGCAGGTTGAAAATAGAGGATAAAAAGACAATTGAACATAAGTTAGACAAGATAGGTCGTCTGCTTGGGGCGACAAGGTTGATGGATATGTATCTCAAAGACAATACAATGGTTGAAAGCTATATTGAAGAATTTATAAACGGGCGGTATCATTTCGCTACTGATGAGGGAACAGTCTAAGGGCTCGGCAAAAAAAACTTTTCAGATACATCTGCGAAAGGAATAAACTAAATGCAAAAATACCGCCTTGAGTGGGTAACAGATGATCTGGCCGTTGGCTATGCACCCATGTCGTATGCTGATCTCGACGAAATAAAAAAAACAGGTGTTGACGCCATTGTTAACCTTTGTGCTGAGTACTGTGATTTGCATGAAATCGAGGCAAAAACAGGCTTTGAAGTCTATTATCTGCCTATTCCTGATGAGAACGCACCCGATATGGAGGATTTGGAAAAGGCACTTGAGTGGCTGGATGATGCTATACATATGGGTAAAAAGATACTGATTCACTGCCGTTTCGGTATTGGGAGGACAGGTACCTTTGTAACCGCTTATCTGGTAAGGAAAGGGTTCAGTCTTAAGGTTGCGCAAAAGAAAATAAAGCATACCTGCTCGTCTCCCGAGAGTTACAAACAGTGGAAATTTTTAAAAAAATATGCCCGGGAAACATCTTAACGGACAATCATGATCGAGTTTTGACTCGATTAGTGTTAAAACATCTCCGGTGAAAAAAAGAGGAGCACATCATGACTACCACCATACAAGAAAAAGCAACAACTTTTAATTACACGGAAATAATGAAAGACAAAATAACCGGATGGGGCGCTGATCTCGTTGGCATTGCGGATGTCGAACCCTTGAGGGAACTCAGGATGAATCCCCCTGACCTGCTTGAACCTTTCACAAGGGCCGTTTCAATCGCTGTTAAACTCCCTGTGGCAGTATTTGAGCAGATTGTTGACCGCCCTACCCCAATTTACAAATCAGTCTACACGACAGCCAACCTCATCCTGGATCAGATAGCCTTTCGCACTGCAATGGCCCTCCAAAAGGATGGTTTTCATAGCCTCCCCATTCCTGCATCCCAGGTTCTGGATCAGGAAAACTGGTATGCGGCAATCAGCCATAAGGCCGTGGCACGAATGGCCGGTCTTGGCTGGCAGGGTAAAAATCTACTTCTCATAACCCCTCAATACGGGTCCAGGGTTCGTCTTGTAACGGTCCTTACAACAGCACCATTAGATGTGGACGGACCGGTAAAAAACCGCTGCGGAGATTGTACTGCGTGTCAGGATGCGTGCCCGGCTCAGGCTATTAAAGGTATTAGCACAGAAACCCACTACAAGAACAGAAATGAGGCCATGTATTTTTCCCGG
>JAUWMY010000424.1 GCA_030612945.1 Desulfobacteraceae bacterium | reverse complement strand
TGCATCTTCACCAGTGTAGGCTGCGTTTGAATTAATGGGTGGACATATATTTTTTAGCATTTGTCATTTGACATTCATTTGAAATTTGGGCTTTGACCTTTGTCATTCGAGTTCATTTAATTTACATATTTGGACCCTTTTAGTGTCACCATTCAAGCCATGCCTTTTAAGGGTGATGGTTGACTATAATTTTGCCCTTCATTCGTCTTTGGTGCTGATTAGCGCCAATGCCTTTCCCACTACCCGATCTGTAGTAATACCGAACTTTTCATAAAGGACTTTATACGGAGCAGAAGCTCCGAAACTGTCAAGACCGATCACCTCCCCTGTGCTGCCAACGTAACGGTGCCAGCCCTGTGTGATCCCGGCTTCAATGGCTATCCGAAACTTTATCTCGGAAGGCAGTACCTGATATCGATAATCTTCAGGCTGTTTGTCGAACAACTCCCATGACGGCATACTCACAACGCGTGCCTTTACACCTTTTTCCTCAAGTTTTTCATATGCCTCCAGGGCAATGGAGACCTCGGAACCGGTGGCTATCAGAATGACATCCGGTTTTCCATCCCTGGTATCATGAAGGATATACGCCCCCCTGGACAGTCCTGATGCAGGGGCAAAAGTGGTGCGATCCAGTGTTGGAAGGCCTTGCCGCGACAGGGCCAGGGCAACCGGTCCTTGTTGTGATTCTAAGGCGTAACGCCATGCTTCAGATGTTTCATTGGCATCACACGGGCGTATTACCGTGAGATTTGGGATCGTCCTCAAAGCCGACAAATGTTCGACGGGCTGATGGGTCGGTCCATCTTCACCCAGGCCGATGCTATCGTGAGTAAAGACGTAGATAACCTTTAAGTCCATTAGCGCTGCCAGTCGGATGGCCGGCCGCATGTAGTCAGAAAAAACCAAAAAAGTGCCCCCATAGGGCATCAGGCCGCCGTGGAGTGCCATACCGTTTAAGATGGATCCCATTGCGTGCTCCCGAACGCCAAACCGAAGGTTCCGCCCTTCATAAATATCCGCCTGAAAATCCTTTTCCCCTTTTATTTCTGTTTTGTTTGAGGGAGCAAGGTCGGCTGATCCGCCCAGCAGATTGGGGAGACGTGGTGCGACGGAATTCAACACACTTCCTGATGAAACCCGTGTGGCCATTCCTTTCTTGTCTGCAGGAAAATCCGGAATATCACTGTCCCAGCCCTCTGGCAAATTCCCATTCATCCATAGATCCCATTCTTTGGCCAGGTCAGGGTTGGCTTCCTTATAGGAACTAAAATTTTCCTGCCACCGGGCCTCTAACGCCTCCCCCTTATCAACCGCCTGGCGAAAGTGAGTGGATGCCTCATCCGGAATTAAAAAAGGAGGCTCAAGGGGCCACCCCAGATTTTCTTTGGTCAAACGGATCTCTTCTGTACCCAGGGGTTCACCGTGCGCCACGGATTTATCCTGTTTGTTGGGACTGCCATAACCGATATGGGTCCGCACAGCGATGAACGAAGGTCTCCCGGTCTCCTTTTGGGCTTCAGTAATGGCAGTTTCAATTGCTTCCAGGTCGTTTCCATCATCCACTTCCTGTACATGCCAGCCATAAGCCTCAAAGCGTGCTGTCCTGCTTTCAGTAAACGCAATGTCGGTGCTCCCTTCAATGGAGATGTGGTTGTCGTCGTAAAGATAAATCAGTTTTCCGAGCCCCAAATGCCCAGCCAGAGAGGCGGCCTCGTGGGAAATGCCCTCCATTAGATCACCGTCTCCCGCAATTCCGTATGTGTAGTGGTCAACAATCACATGCCCTGGTTGATTGAAATGAGCCGCCAGGTAACGTTCTGCAATGGCCATCCCTACCCCGTTGGAAAATCCCTGGCCCAAGGGTCCGGTAGTGGTCTCCACGCCAGGGGCAAGACCGTATTCCGGATGACCTGGGGTCTTGCTTCCCCACTGGCGAAAATTCATAAGTTCCTCCAGGGGCAGATCATACCCCGTCAAATGAAGCAGGCTGTAGAGGAGCATGGAACCATGACCGGCAGAGAGCACAAACCGGTCCCTGTCATACCACTTTGGATTTAAGGGATTGTGACGTAAAAAACGGGTCCACAAAACATAAGCCATGGCAGCAGCACCCATGGGCATTCCAGGGTGCCCTGAATTTGCCTTTTCCACACCATCTACTGAAAGCATCCGTATCGTATTTACACACAAATCATCAAGTTTCGTCATCTTTTTTCTAAAAGCTCCTTTCTTCAATGTTACTTCTCTTGAGGCTGTTTCCTTATTTGCTCGTTTAAAAGCTGTTGAAGGTTAGCCAATGATTTAGCGTTTGAGGAACCTTCGATGGCCTTGACGGCAATATCCTGAACTTTTTGATATGCTTTTTCCATCTGCAGTGAGAGTTTGGCAATCTGCTCACCCTGTTCTTTTACGGTTTTCTCAGCAGAATCAATCCTGGTGTTCAGAACGTTCCGCTCACCATCAAATTCCTTTCGCAGCAATTCCTCCCGGCTTCCTGCTTCCCCTTTAAGCCTTTCTGTCATCTCTTTGACTGCTTTATTGACAGTTGCGTCCATTTCTTTGGGAAACATATTAACCCTGTTCCGTAACTCAGTCAATTCCTGTTCCCTTTCTGCAACTGCTTTTTCTCTTTCCACCAAGTCTCTTTCCATCTGTTCCTTCTTGAACTCAATTTCTCTTTCAAGCTTTGCCTTTGCGTCTTCAAATCCTTCTTTTGCCAACTGTTGTTCCCGGTCAAAGGCATACGTGAACTCTTCCTTCTCCCTCTTGCGCTTTTTCTGTTCCTCTGTATCTTGTTCTTTGACCCGGGCTTCATGGTCTTTTTTCTCTTTATACCAGCCCATGCGAATCGTCTCGATTTCTTTCTTCAATTCTTCGCTTCTAATTGCCATCTCAGATTCGAACTCCAGCCGCTTCTGGTTCTGCGATTCAATCAGTGCAGCAAATGTGGCTGCCGATCTCTCTATCTCGTATATTTCTTCAAGTTCCTTCTCCTTGAACTCAATGGCTTCCTGTATGCCTTTAAATTTGTTCACCTCTTCATCGAGTTTATCCGAAATCTGAGTTAGCATTTTGCCTATTTCCACCTTCAGATTACCAATCCCTTTTACAACCCCTTCAGAAGAGAGAGAATCTGCAACTTGCACAACCTCTTTCTTTTTTTTCTCTTCCAGTTGCTTTTCCGGTTTCAGTTCAACTTCCTTTTTCTCCTGAAGTTCTTTTAGAAGCCTATTGTAGGCCTTCAACATCTCCTGTTTCGTATTTGTCATTGAAATCTTCTTAATTGATAATTCTTCCTCT